>NZ_JBBCVB010000023.1:0-99296 GCF_037199905.1 Serratia sp. MMO-28 | reverse complement strand
CGCAATAAGCTCTCCCACGGGCTTGGTGTCCCAGAGGGCGTACGTGCTGCCACGCCGGGTAAGAACACGGTACAACCTATCTTTTTACATCAACTACAAACATACAAGGGGGCCGTTAGGCGATCGGAATAAGTAAGCTGATATTTATCTGCCGCCCATAATGGCGATATAGTCCTGCGTCCAACGGCTGTATGGCACAAATTTGCCGCCTTCTGACTGTGGTGTTTTCCAGAAAGCGATCTTGTCGAACTGGTTAAAGCCGTTGGTTTCACAGCCTTTATCACCGAGCAGAGCGCTGGCTTTACAGCCTGCCGGCACCGCAGGTAACGAACCAAACCAGGCGGCAACATCCCCTTGCACTTTCGGCTCCAGCGACCAGTTCATCCACTGATAGGCACAGCTTGGGTGTTTAGCTTCGGCGTGCAGCATGGTGGTATCCGCCCAGCCGGTCACCCCCTCTTTCGGGAAAACGGTGGCAATCGGCTGGCCTTCACCTTTCAGGGCATTAGCCTGATACGGCCAGGCACCGGAGGCAACGACCCCTTCGTTCTTGAAATCACTCATCTGGACTGAGGTATCGTGCCAATAACGGTGGATCAGCGCGTGCTGGCTGCGTAACAGCGTGAGTACCGCCTGATACTGTTCTTCGTTCAATTGGTAGGGATCGGTGATGCCCAGTTGCGGCTGGGTCGCCTTCAGGAACAGCGCCGCATCGGCGATATAAATTGGGCCATCGTAAGCCTGTACCCGGCCCTGGTTGGTTTTGCCATCCGGCAGATTTTGCTGCTGGAAGACGACCGCCCAACTGTCTGGCGGCGTCGGGAAGGTTTTGCTGTTATACATCAGCACGTTTGGCCCCCACTGATAAGGCGTACCATAGGTTTTACCCGCTACCCTATACCACGGGCCGTTCAGTAGGCGTGGATCGACGTTTTTCCAGTTGGGGATCAAAGTGGTATCAATTGGCTGCACGCGTTTGCCGAAGATCAGGCGCAATGACGCATCGCCGGAGGCGGTCACCAGGTCATAACCACCCTTAGCCATCAGGCTAACCATCTCATCGGAGGTGGCGGCGGTTTTCACGTTCACCTCACAGCCGGTTTGTTTCTCAAATTGGGTCACCCAATCGTAATTTTTATCCGACTGACCACGTTCGATATAACCAGGCCAGGCGATGATATCCACCCGCCCTTCGCCTTTGCCAAGCGGCTTATCGGCGGCCTGCGCCATGCCGCAAAGAACAGTGATACAGAGTGCGGAAACTGTGGTGACTGCGGTTGTTTTTCCCATCGTAATTACCCCTGTGTTGCGTATCGAAAAGTGGCTGATTTTTGCCAGGAGTGTGGCTAGAAGGTGGATTTAAATTTCGCCATCACATGCCTGACAACGCTGTAATCCTGTAATGAATCACTGGAAAGATCCTTACCGTAGCCAGAGCGTTTCAGGCCGCCGTGCGGCATTTCACTCGCCAAGGTAAAGTGGGTGTTGATCCAGGTGCTGCCGTATTGCAGATGCGCGGCGATGTGCAGCGCGCGATCGATGTTCTGCGTCCAGACCGAAGAGGCCAGCCCGTATTCAGAATCATTCGCCCAGCTCACGGCCTGTTCCAGCGTATCGAAGCGCGTAACGCTGACCACCGGGCCAAACACTTCACGTTGGACGATCTCGTCGCTTTGCAGGCAGCCTGCCAGCAAGGTGGGCTGGTAGTAGAAACCCGGGCCGGAATGGGCTGCCGCACCGGTAACCAGTTCGATATGCGGCTGGCTGAGGGCGCGTTCGACAAAGCTGGCCACGCGATCGCGCTGGCGGCTGCTGATCAACGGTCCAATCTCATTGTCTTCATCGCGCTTGCGGGCGAAACGCAGGCTAGCGACCGCTTCACCCAAGGCATCGACCAGCTTCTGGTAAATCCCCGCCTGCGCGTAGATCCGGCAAGCGGCGGTGCAATCTTGCCCGGCGTTGTAATAACCAAAAGTGCGGATGCTGCTGACCACCTCATCCAGATCGGCATCATCGCAGACGATCACCGGAGCTTTACCCCCCAACTCCAGATGAGTGCGTTTTACGCTTTTCACTGCCGCTTGCAGGATCTTCTGCCCGGTGACGATATCGCCGGTAACGGAAACCAGCCGCACCTGCGGATGGTTCACCAGATGGCTGCCCACCCCTTCGCCGCCGCCATAAACAATATTCAGCACCCCTGGCGGCAGGATCTCCTGCAGCGCAGGCACCAGCGCCAAAATAGTCAGCGGCGTATGTTCGGAAGGCTTGAATACCACGGTATTACCGGCAGCCAGCGCCGGAGCTATTTTCCAGGCGGCCATCATTAGCGGGTAATTCCAGGGGGCGATGGAAGCGACCACGCCAAGCGGATCGCGGCGAATCATTGAGGTGTGGCCGGCAATATATTCACCGGCCAACTGCCCCTGCTGGGTGCGCACGGCCCCGGCGAAGAAACGGAATACATCGATGGCCGCAGGTAGATCGTCGTTCAGCGCCTGATGGAAGGGTTTACCGCAGTTAAGCGCTTCGAGCCGTGCCAAACGTTCAGCTTGCTGTTCAATGGCATCGGCTATACGCAGCAGAATAGCCGCGCGAAAAGCGGGCGTAGTGCGTGACCAATGGGAAAAAGCCTGCTGTGCCGCAGCAACAGCGGCCCCTACCTGAACGGTAGAAGCCTCGGCAAGAGTAACCAGCGTTTCGCCGTTGGCAGGGTTAACGATCTGCTCATGATGGCCCTCGCCTTCTACCGAGTGGCCATTAATAAATTGCTGACAGGACAAACCTGAAACCTGATGCACATCTGCCATTGCGGATCGCCTTTTGTGACAAAAACGTTAATCAAGTGTGATTGTTTGGTTTTTATCAGACTAGGCGAGCGTACTGCGGACAACAAATTCTAAATACTGAAGGCAGCGTTCGATTAAATAGAATGCTTAAGACCTGCCACATTCATCTTGCTGTTCTCACGCGCAATAGTGAGGAATGGCGTTACCAGCTCCGGCCGGGCGCTGCCACGCCGCCATGCCAGGCCGATATCCAGCGGCTCCAGCAGGTCCACCAGCTTGCGCGCTTCGATCATATTACCCTCCAGCGACCAGGCGCGGTAAGCCATATCCGGTAGAATGGCAATTCCCATCCCCGCGGCCACCAGGCTGCGCACCGCCTCGGTGGAAGCCGTCTTCATTGCAATTTCCGGCTTAAGGCCGGCTCGCCCCCAAATCCGCCGGGCATGCACATCCATTTCGTCCACGTTAAGCTGGATCAGCGGCTGTTTAGCCACATCGGCTAAACCGATGCTGTCGTGCTCCAGTAACGGGTGCAACGGTGGCAGCCACAGGCGATACGGCGAATGCATCAGCACTTCGGTTTGCAATGCATCGCGATCTTCAATGTTTGACAGGATTAATACCCCAATATCTATCTCACCGCTCACCAGTAAATGTTCAATATACGGCCGTTCATCCTCAATTACCTGGATCGTTACGTTGGGATAAGCCGATTTGAAGCGCTTGAGCAGTTCCACCAGAAAATAACCGGCTACCAGGCTGGTGACGCCGATGGTCAGCTTGCCGTTCAGGCTTTCGGTGCCCAGTTGCAGGCTGCGCTTGGCGTTATCGACGGTAGCGAGGATCAGATAGGATTGACGCAAAAACTGATGGCCTTGGTGAGTCAGGTTCATCCCTTTGGCATGGCGCTCGAACAACCGGACGCCAATCTCGGTTTCCAACTGCTGGATCGCCAAGGTTAGCGAAGACTGCGAGACAAACACCGCCTGTGCAGCAGCGGAGATCGAGCCGGTTTCTGCCACGGCAATAAAGTGGCGGATTTGGCGTAACGTCATCATGGCAAACCACCTCGGTCAAAACGGTTGTTTTGAGTGTAGGTGCTTACCAGTCAGCTATCGGGAAAAGTGTGCGAAATGCGATAGCGTTCGCTTTTTTAGAATGGGATTGAAGTTCACGCTGAAAGTGCTCGGTAGCCAGACACCACTCTCTGAAGTTTGGGGCGTAGCGAGCGCATCCAGATTGAATGCGGCCAGCGCGCAGTGCCCCGGAGTGTACACGCAGTACACGAGGAGGCCGAGCACTGCCCAAGTTCAAGCTGGAAGTGCTCGGTAGCCAGACATCTTAAATCGCTTCTTCGTCTTGCTCGCCGGTACGGATACGCACCACTCGCGCTACGTCGAAGACAAAGATTTTACCGTCGCCGATTTTACCGGTCTGTGCAGTCTGCATGATGGTTTCTACGCAGGTATCAACGATATCGTCAGCAACCACGATTTCGATTTTGACCTTCGGCAGGAAGTCGACCATGTATTCTGCACCACGGTACAGTTCGGTATGGCCTTTCTGACGGCCAAAACCTTTCACTTCGGTCACGGTCATCCCGGTAATCCCAACTTCAGCCAGCGCTTCACGCACGTCATCCAGTTTGAACGGCTTGATAATAGCGTCGATTTTTTTCATCTTTATTCCTTAATTACCAATTTTGACGGCCAAAACCGGAGGTGATCGGGTAGCGGCGATCTTTACCAAAATTACGGGCGGTGATGCGCGGCCCGACGGCGGCCTGGCGGCGCTTGTATTCGTTGATATCCACCAAACGGATCACTTTACGCACAATGGCCTCTTCGAAACCTTCGGCCACCAGATCGGCGACGGACTTATCGCGTTCGACGTAGCCTTCGAGAATGGCATCCAGAATGTCATACGGCGGCAAACTGTCCTGATCGAGCTGATCCGGGGCCAGTTCGGCAGACGGCGGACGATCGATCACCCGCTGCGGGATCACGTAAGAGACCGTATTGCGATACTCAGACAGCTTGAACACCAGCGTTTTCGGCACGTCTTTCAGCACGTCAAAACCACCCGCCATATCACCATACAGCGTGGCATAGCCCACAGCCATCTCACTTTTGTTACCCGTGGTTAACACGATGCTGCGGCGTTTGTTAGACAGCGCCATCAGCACCACGCCACGGCAGCGTGCCTGCAGGTTCTCTTCAGTGGTGTCACGTTCGGTGCCAACAAACATTGGCGACAACTGGCCCATAAAGGCATCAAACATCGGCTCAATAGAGACGATGTCAAACTCAACGCCGAGGATTTCGGCTTCTTCTTTCGCATCGGCAATGCTGATATCCGCCGTGTAGCGGAATGGCATCATCAAGGCCTGCACCTTATCTTTACCCAATGCATCAACGGCAATCGCCAGCGTCAGCGCAGAGTCGATACCGCCGGATAGGCCCAGCACCGCACCTTTAAAACCGTTTTTGGTCACATAATCACGCACCGCCAGCACCAGCGCTTCATACACCTGCGCCAACTGCGGCTGTTCTGCCGCCGGGGCAGTCATCGGCACCACTTGCAGTTCATTGAACTCCAGCAGAGTGACCTGCTCAGCAAACGCTGCCAGGCGATGTGTCATATTGCCCGCGGCATCAAACACTTTTGAGCAGCCGTCAAAAATCAGCTCATCCTGCCCGCCGATCTGGTTGAGATACACCAACGGCAGGTTCGCGCGCTGGCAGTGCCCTGCCATCAGGGTTTTACGGATATAAGGCTTTTCACGGTTATACGGCGAAGCATTGATCGACAGCAGAATTTCCGCCCCTGCCGCTTTGGCCGCATCCACCGGCTCCGGGAACCACAGATCTTCGCAAATCAGCAGACCCAGGCGGTAACCTTTCAGATCCACCACGCAGCTTTTATCCCCGGCATGGAAGTAACGTTTTTCGTCGAACACACCGTAGTTTGGCAACTGCTGCTTGAAATAACGCGCCTGTAATTGCCCCGCGGAAAACAGCGACAGCGCGTTATACAGCTTGCCGTCTTCACGCCAGGGGTGCCCCACCAGGATCGCCACATCGGCCGATGCCTGCTGCAGGCGGTTTAGCTGGGTATCGCAGCGCTGGTAGAAATCGTCACGGTACAGCAGGTCTTCCGGCGGATACCCCGACAGTGCCAGTTCGGTGAACATGACCAGATCGGCTCCCGCCTTCTGCTGCTCTTGCACGGTTTGCAACATGCGTTCGCTGTTGCCTTCAATATCGCCCACTAGCAAATTCAACTGGGCCAACGCGATGGAAAGTGATCTGCTCATATCTCTCTAGTCTGCCATGCCACAACAAAAAACGGAGTTGATACCCATCATACTGCAAGTTGCAGGGGGTTCTTCCGGCTCGTTTGTTGAGAACCTGCACTAAGCAGGTTCAGGAAAAAAATCATTCTTTAAAATCGTTGGCGTCCAGTTCGTGGCGCGACAACAATTTATAGAATTCAGTACGGTTGCGGCCCGCCATGCGCGCGGCCTGGGTGACGTTGCCCTTGGTGATTTGCAGCAGTTTACGTAAATAGTGTAATTCAAACTGGTTACGCGCTTCGACAAAGGTCGGCAGAGCGGTATTTTCCCCTTCCAGGGCCTGCTCAACCAACGCTTCGCTGATCACCGGAGCCGACGTCAGTGCCACACACTGCTCGATAACGTTCACCAATTGGCGCACGTTACCCGGCCAACTGGCGGTCATCAGGCGTTTCATCGCATCGGAGGAGAAACTGCGCACAAAAGGTTTGTGGCGCTGCGCCGACTCACGCAGCAGATGGTTAGCCAACAACGGAATATCTTCTGCCCGCTCATTCAGCGCTGGGATCTTCAGGTTAACGACGTTCAGGCGGTAGTAGAGATCTTCGCGGAACTCGTTTTTCGCCATCGCTTTCGGCAGATCGCGGTGGGTAGCGGAGATGATACGCACGTCGATGTCCAGATCGCGGTTACTGCCCAGTGGGCGCACCTTGCGTTCCTGCAACACACGCAACAATTTCACCTGGAGCGAAAGCGGCATATCGCCAATCTCGTCCAGGAACAGCGTGCCGCCAGCGGCAGCCTGGAATAACCCCTCACGGCTGCTCACCGCACCGGTGAACGCGCCTTTGGCATGCCCAAACAGTTCGGACTCCAGCAGTTGCTCTGGCAATGCGCCACAGTTGATGGCTATAAAGGCTTTTTTCGCCCGCGGGCTGGCACCATGAATCGCCTGCGCCAGCACTTCCTTGCCGGTACCACTCTGGCCGTTAATTAGCACGCTGACATCTGACTGTGCCACCATCTTGGCCTGCTCCAGCAGACGCAGCATGATTGGGCTACGGGTGACAAAGTCTTCACGCCAGCTTTCATCGCCCGCCGGTATCGACAGCGACAGCGCATCATCAATCGCTTTATACAGTGCATCGCGATCAACCGGCTTGGTCAGGAAGCTGAATACTCCTTGCTGGGTTGCGGCAACCGCATCCGGGATCGAACCATGAGCGGTAAGAATGATCACCGGCATTCCCGGCTGATATTTCTGGATTTCAGCGAACAACGCCATGCCGTCCATTTCATCCATCCGCAAATCGCTGATGACCAGGTCGATCTTTTCACGCGCCAGCAGGCGCAGAGCCTCCTGGCCGCTGGCGGCAGTAATGACGTGAAAACCTTCGCTGGTCAGGCGCATCCCCAGCAGCTTGAGCAAGCTGGGATCGTCGTCAACCAACAGAAGATTGGCCGGTTTGCGAGCTGTCATTGCGCTTTAGGCTCCTTATGAGCGGGTGGCGGTACGTCGGTGTCTTCCGGCTCCACGGGCACAGCGGTGCCTTTTTCTGCCGCAGGAGCAGATTCTGGTTCAGCTTCTTTGGCTTTGGCTGGCGCTGTTCCTTTGCCAGCAGCATCCGCTTTTGGCTGCACAGTGCTGCTTTCAGGGATTTCACCCTGCATTTGCTTACGCGAAGAAAGCTGACGTTCGATATCGGTCAGATTTTCCAGCTTGCGCGACGTCTCCTGCAGTTGGCTCTGCAAATGCGCCTGACTCTGGCGCAGCATGTCGATCTGGCTGTCTGAGCTTTCCTGCAGGCTCTGATAGCGGGCCCGTTCGTCAAACAGTGAGACCTGCAAGACCTGCTGCTCACGCCACAGCTGTAGCAAAGGGCGCAATGAGCTTGGGAATTCAAGACGATAGCTATTCAGACGATCGATGATCTGACGGCGTTCTGCCGAGGTCGGTTCGGCACTGCCCAACAGAATACTTTGCTTGAAAACACCTTGCCAGTTGCTGCCTGGCAACGTTTTCGCCAATGCCCGGGCCTGAGTGGAACCGATACGATCGGCACAGTCCATCACTCGCAGCCAGTAAAGAGGGTTTTCCAACACCTCTTTTTCATCAAGCGGTAACAGGGTTTCACAAGGTGCAATGCGGTAGTCCACCACTTTGGTGTCTGGAATGGACTCCTGTTGCTGCTGAGTCAAACCACTGCTGACGGCGCGCTCGGCACATCCGGTCAGCAGAAACGGGGCCAAAAGGATCGGGCCCAGGAAAGAAAGAGAGCGCTTGCCGAGCGGTGCACGTTGAGAAACACGTGGTGAACCTTCGGTCTGCGGTAAACTGGCGCGTTTAGACCATGTGTACATTATTTATTCATTCTCGGCGGTTAATGGCAATTCAATTCGGAAACAGACATCAGCGTCAGCAACGTTGACCAGTTTCAATTCTCCGCGCATACGGCGAATACAATCCTGAGCGATGCTCAGCCCCAGCCCGCTTCCTTTTACCGCCCCTTTTCGCTGGTGACTACCTTGGAAAAAAGGCTCAAAAATCATGGCATGTTCCGTTTCGGGGATTGGCGTACCGCTATTGGCGACGTCAATCTGCACCCGTTGCCCAACCTGGCGGCTGCGGATCCAAATGTTACCGGATTCCTCGCCGTAGTGCACCGCATTGGAGTAGAGATTATCCAGGACACGCATTAATAGCGTAGGCTGTGCCCAGCAGATCTCAGCCTCAAGCTTCACTTCGGTGCGAATCATTTTGGCTCGCGCTGGCAAACTGTGGGCAGCAACGACCATGTCGACCAGTTCTTCCAGCTCAACATTCTCATGCTCTGATGGGCCATCGGCCAGTTTGCGGTTGTAATCCAGCAATTGTTCTATCAATTGCTGCAGGTGGCGGCTGCTTTGATTAAGGATCGCCACCACCTCTTTTTGATCGGGTGTCAGCGGGCCGGCGACCTCATCTGCCAGCAATTCGGTCCCTTCCCGCATACTGGCAAGCGGGGTTTTCAACTCATGGGAAATGTGGCGCAAAAACTCGTGCCGCTGCGATTCCAACCACGCCAGGCGTTCACTCAGCCAGATAATACGTTGCGCTAGCGAACGCAGTTCGCGCGGGCCTTTGAAGGATGCCGTCATACCAATCGGGCGCCCTTCTCCCAGGCGATTAATCATACGCTCGACCGCCTTGACCGGCCCGATAATCATGCGGGTAAATAGCACCACCAGTATCACGCTGACCAGAAACAGCAGCAGCGCCTGCCAGCCGAAAAACTGACCGCGTTCTGCGATCGCCTGTTGCAACTGTTGGCCACGGGAGAAGATAACGCTTCGGGTCGCCTGAACCATTTCTGCGTTGGAACGCGAAAACGACTCCAGCAGCAGTGAAGAGTCTTTATCCGGGCCACTGCTTTGGCATTTAATCGTGGCAAGCTGAGTGAGCAAGCCGCGCAATGTCTGGTAATAACGCTCGTCCGGCAGGATTGGTGCATGGGAATCGAGCATTTGGGAATATTGCTTGCGCTGATTCTGGTATAACCGCTCCAGCGTAGGATCGACCAGAACACAGTACTGGCGATAGCTGCGCTCCATCTCTAACGCCATGCTGGTCATGGCCTCACTGCGTCTGGCATCCACCAGCGTGGTACGGTTGATATCTGCCGCCTGCGCGCTGAGATGATCCAGGCTTTGATAGGCCTGGTAAGCCAGTACCAGCAAGGGTAACAGCACCAACAGAAACGCCATCAGCACCAACTGACGCAGCGAGCGCGGGAATAAACGCCATCTTTTCAAAGAAATCATCTCATTATCTTTAGTCTACCTTGATGCTAACTGACTCAGCGGAGAGAAAAAAGCCCGGTAAAGGATAATCCGCGATCTGGCACGCAAAGAGGAGCATTGAACGCAGCAGAAAGCCTGTTCACAAGAGGATATGCGGCGCATAAGCCGAAGGAAAAGAGTTGGGGAAGTTTTGCCAAGCGGATATTGCGTTGCTGTTATGACAGGGTGCACAAAGTATGATGGCAGCATGAATGCGGTTTCTGACATTGACGCTGGGGCAAAATGCCCCATCGCAATGAGATATGTGGATGCCCTTACGCCTCGTCCCCAGGTGATGTAGCACAAGGCTGGCATCGAATAGGACGAATAGCATCCATAAGTATCCGGAATTGATGAACACATCATCACAGGTGGATACAAGGCGGTGCCTCACTCAACGTGTCGTCCGATGTTTGATAAAGCCGCTTGCGCGTCTGTTATCGGTTTAGTTGGACGATAGGCACCATTTCTTTGGCATCATTCGGAGGCTTATGAGGCAGAATTCCGTCTAAATACGGGGCCGTCATAAAAAGTTGAATGAGCAACTGAACAATATAATGCACCAGTCGTGCCAACTTTTAATAAAACTTATTAAGTACATGATATTTATAAAATATTAATTTAAACCCTGTGCAAATCTATCAATCTGCGTGATACACAGTGAGTCATAATCCATCGTACCGTCGCCAAATACCGACAACTTATCCTCATAAATCCACACCATAATAAAATCAATAATTTAAATGTCTCTTTTTAGAGACACCCAATGTGGCGTTTGTCGCAAAAAACCGACACGCCACATAACCTATTAAAATATAAGGCAATAAAAAGGGCGCAATACTTTGCGCCCCCAGTCAATTACGCCTCAAGCGAACGGAATCAATCAACCCAGTTGTTTACGCGCGTTGCGGAACATGCGCATCCATGGACTATCTTCCCCCCATTCTTCCGGGTGCCAGGAGTTGCTGACCGTGCGGAATACCCGTTCCGGGTGCGGCATCATGACGGTGGCTCGGCCATCGCTGCTGGTCACGGCTGTGATCCCGTTTGGCGAACCGTTCGGGTTTGCTGGATACGCTTCGGTGACCTGACCGGCATTATCCACAAAACGCAGAGCCACCAGGCCATGTTGCTCCAGCGCCGCCAGGTGTGCCAAGTCACGCACCTCCACATGGCCTTCGCCATGAGAAACAGCGATTGGCATACGTGAACCCGCCATTCCCTGCATAAACAGAGATGGGCTGGCAGCCACTTCGACCAGGCTGAAACGGGCTTCAAAACGATCAGACAGGTTACGCACAAAGCGCGGCCAATGTTCAGCCCCTGGGATCAGTTCACGCAGGTTAGACATCATCTGGCAGCCGTTGCAAACGCCCAATGCCAAGGTATCTGGCCGATGGAAGAACGCGGCAAACTGATCGCGCACGCGCTGATTGAACAGAATCGATTTCGCCCAGCCTTCACCGGCACCCAGCACGTCACCGTAAGAGAAACCGCCGCAGGCGACCAGCGTGTGGAAGCCCTGCAGATCGCGTTGCCCTGCCAGCAGATCGCTCATATGCACATCGACTGCGTCAAAACCGGCACGGTGGAATGCCGCCGCCATCTCAACATGAGAGTTAACGCCCTGTTCACGCAGCACCGCCACTTTCGGACGCGAGCCCTTGGCGATATAAGGTGCGGCAATGTCTTCATCTGGTGCAAAAGTCAGCTTAACGTTCAGACCCGGATCGCGTTCGTCCTGCTTGGCCTGATGCTCCTGATCGGCACACTCAGGGTTATCACGCAGGCGCTGCATCTGCCAGGTGGTTTCAGCCCACCAGGTGCGCAGCGTATTACGGCTTTCGCTATATACCGGTTTGCCTGCGCAGTTGATCTCAAAGCGATCGCCACTCTGCACGCTGCCAATGTGGTGCACATTGCCTGTCAGGCCATGAGCGGCAAATACCTGCTGCACGGCGGCCAAATGCACGGCGGAAACCTGAATCACCGCCCCCAGTTCCTCGTTGAACAAGGCCGCCAGCACATCGTCGCCCAATGCCTGAATATCGACATTGACGCCACAGTGCCCCGCAAAAGCCATTTCGGCCAACGTGACCAGCAAACCACCGTCGGAACGATCGTGATAAGCCAGCAACGCGCGATCCGCTACCAGTTGCTGCATCGCGTTAAAGAAACCGGCCAATTGTTCAACGTTACGCACATCGGCAGGTTTGTCGCCCAGTTGACGATAAACCTGTGCCAGAGCCGTGGCCCCCAGCGCGTTGTGGCCATTACCCAAGTCGATCAGTAACAGCGCGGTGTCGCCCTTGTCAGTACGCAGCTGCGGCGTAACGGTGTGGCGCACGTCTTCAACACGAGCAAAAGCGGTGATCACCAGCGAAAGCGGTGACGTCATCTCGCGCTGCTCATTACCTTCCTGCCAGCGGGTTTTCATCGACATCGAATCTTTGCCCACCGGAATGGTGATACCTAACGCCGGACACAGTTCTTCACCTACGGCTTTTACCGCGGCGTACAGGCCAGCATCTTCACCAGGGTGGCCCGCTGCCGCCATCCAGTTAGCGGAAAGCTTCACGCGCTTCAGCGAACCGATTTCGGTCGCTGCCAGGTTGGTCAGCGCTTCCCCCACTGCCAGGCGAGCAGAGGCAGCAAAATCCAGCAACGCCACCGGCGCACGTTCACCGATCGACATGGCTTCGCCATAGTAACTGTCCAGGCTGGCGGTAGTAACTGCGCAGTCGGCCACCGGGATCTGCCATGGGCCAACCATCTGGTCACGCGCCACCATACCGGTCACGGTACGGTCACCAATGGTGATCAGAAAGGTTTTCTCCGCCACGGCAGGCAGGTGCAGAACGCGTTTCACCGCATCGGCCAGAGTGATTTCGGCACGCTGCAACGCTTCGCCTTGCGCCTGTTGGCTCTGGACGTCACGCGTCATTTTTGGCGTTTTACCCAACAACACCTCCAGCGGCATATCAATCGGCTGATTGTCAAAATGACGATCGTTCAGCGTCAGGTGCCGTTCTTCTGTGGCTTCACCAATCACCGCATAAGGCGCGCGCTCGCGGCGGCAGATAGCATCGAACTGCGCCATCTGTTCGGGGGCCACCGCCAGCACATAGCGTTCCTGCGATTCGTTACACCACACTTCGAGCGGGCTCATCCCCGGCTCATCATTGAGAATGTCACGCAGTTCAAAACGGCCACCGCGGCCACCGTCGCTGACCAGCTCCGGCATCGCATTCGACAGGCCACCGGCCCCGACATCGTGGATAAACAGAATCGGGTTGTGATCGCCCAACTGCCAACAGCGATCGATCACCTCCTGGCAGCGGCGCTCCATTTCAGGGTTGTCACGCTGTACCGACGCAAAATCCAGATCGGCATCAGACTGGCCAGAAGCCATAGAGGATGCCGCGCCGCCACCCAAACCGATATTCATCGCCGGGCCGCCCAACACCACCAGTTTGGCCCCCACGGTGATTTCGCCCTTCTGCACGTGATCGGCACGGATGTTACCCAGCCCCCCTGCCAACATGATCGGCTTGTGGTAACCCCGCAGTTCAACTCCGTTGTGGCTGTTAACGCGCTCTTCATAAGTACGGAAGTAACCCACCAGCGCCGGGCGGCCAAATTCGTTGTTGAACGCAGCGCCCCCCAGCGGGCCTTCGGTCATGATATCCAGCGCGGTGACGATGCGATCCGGTTTACCAAAATCCTGCTCCCACGGCTGTTCAAAACCTGGAATACGCAGGTTGGAGACCGAAAAGCCCACCAGACCGGCTTTTGGCTTCGCGCCACGGCCAGTAGCCCCTTCATCACGGATCTCGCCACCGGAACCGGTAGCGGCTCCCGGCCATGGAGAGATTGCCGTCGGGTGGTTGTGTGTTTCTACTTTCATCAGGATATGTGCGTCTTCCTGATGGTAGTCATAGAGGCCATTTTCCGCTGCGGCAAAGAAGCGGCCAACCTGCGAACCTTCCATCACGGCGGCGTTATCTTTATAGGCTGAAAGCACATAGTCCGGCGTCTGTTCGAAGGTATTCTTGATCATCTTGAACAGCGATTTGGGCTGCTGTTCGCCGTCGATGATCCAATCGGCGTTGAAAATCTTATGGCGGCAATGTTCGGAGTTGGCCTGCGCGAACATGTACAGCTCGATATCCGTCGGGTTGCGCCCCAAGCCGGTAAACGCATTCAGCAGGTAGTCGATCTCGTCCTGTGCCAGCGCCAGGCCAAGTTTGACGTTGGCCTGTTCCAGTGCGCTGCGGCCTTGGCCCAGCACGTCCACCGTCTGATAGGGAGCCGGTTGGTGATGAGAAAACAGTTTTTCAGCCTGCTGCAACTCGCTGAAGACAGTCTCCATCATGCGATCGTGCAACAACGCGGCCAGAGTCTGCCACTGGGCTTCATCGAGCGCAGGTGCAGTGACATAAAATGCCAAACCACGCTCAAGACGAATCACCTGGGCCAGACCACAGTTGTGCGCAATATCGGTGGCTTTGGAAGACCAGGGGGAAATGGTGCCAGGACGCGGCGTAACCAGCAGCAGGCGGCCTTCCGGGGCATGCTCAGCGAGAGAGGGGCCATACTTGAGCAGCCGCTGAAGCTTGGCATGTTCTTCAGCACTTAGCGGTGCGCTAACATCGGCAAAGTGGACGTATTCGGCGTAGATATCACTGACCGGGAGTTGAGCGTCCTGGCAGCGGGACAGCAGTTTGGTAATACGAAAAGCCGACAAAGCGGGCGAACCACGCAGTATTTCCATAATTAAAGTTCTCTCGTCTTCGAAGCAACTGATCTCAGCACTTCATTGGGCGCAACAGGGGAAAACGCGCGCCATTATAGAGAATCCGCACCGCCGACGAAACCGTTTGCGTAGCTATTATTGCGAAAAGCGCTTTCGCTATCGATTTACCATAACGTGTCAATAAAGTTGCACGCTGGCGTTTTGTTACGCAAAATGCCCCGACACTGGTGATTTAACCATGATAAATCCCGTGTTCCGGCTAACAGAAAGTGCGCATTTATTTGAGATAACTATTTGAAACTAATAAAAATAAATTACATTCTAATCGGTGTTGTCACCTTGCTTCTGGCACTGGCACTGTGGCCCAATATTACTTGGCGCGGTGGCCTAGGTGGCCAACTCGAAGCGATCAAAGCACGGGGAGAGTTGCGAGTCAGCACGCTGAACTCGCCGTTGACTTATTTCACCACCAAGCAGGGGCCGAGTGGCCTTGACTATGAGCTGGCCAAAAGCTTCGCCAACTATCTGGGGGTGAAACTGGTGGTCATCCCGCACCAGAACATCAACGATCTGTTTGACGATCTGGACGATGATAACGCCGATCTGCTGGCCGCAGGCCTGATCTACAACCCGGATCGCCTCAGCCGAGCCAGCACCGGCCCGGCCTACTATTCGGTTTCCCAACAGGTGGTTTACCGGCTCGGTAGCCCGCGGCCAAAAAACTTTGCCGAGATGAAAGGCAAGCTGGCGGTGGCCTCCGGCTCGGCACACGTCAGCACCTTGAAACAGCTCAAACAAAATAAATATCCCACCCTCAGTTGGGAAGCCTCGAGCGATCTCACCTCCAAGGAACTGCTGGAGCAGGTGGCCGACGGCAAACTGGATTACACCATCGGTGATTCTGTCACCATCGCTCTGCTGCAGCGTATTCATCCACAGTTAGCGGTAGCATTTGACGTCACCGACGAAGAACCGGTGACCTGGTACCTGAAACGCGGCAGCGATAACAGCCTGTATGCCGCCCTGCTGGACTTTTACAGCCAGAAGGTGGAAGACGGTACGCTAGCGCGGCTTGAAGAAAAATACCTGGGTCATGTGGGTAGCTTCGATTATGTTGATACCAAAACCTTCCTGTCAGCGATCGATTCAGTGCTGCCCAACTTCCGTTCATTGTTTGAAAAACATGCCAATGAGATCGACTGGAAACTGCTGGCAGCCATTGCTTATCAGGAATCCCACTGGAATCCGCAGGCAACCTCCCCTACCGGCGTGCGTGGGCTAATGATGCTGACGCGCGCCACCGCCGAAGGTTTAGGGGTGAATGATCGGCTCGATCCCGAAGAAAGCATTAAGGGCGGTGCTCTTTATCTGCAACGCCTGATGGAAAAAGTGCCCGACAGCGTACCGGAGGACGAACGCATCTGGTTCGCTCTGGCGGCTTATAACATGGGCTGGGGCCATATGTTGGATGCCCGCAAATTGACCAAGAATCAACAGGGCAATCCTGACCGCTGGGTGGATGTCAAACAGCGCCTGCCGATGCTCAGCCAGAAACGCTATTCCCCGTTGCTCACCTACGGCTATGCCCGTGGCCACGAAGCCTACAATTACGTGGAAAATATCCGCCGTTATCAGGTCAGCCTGGTGGGGTATTTACAGGAAAAGGAGAAGAAAGCGGCTCAAGACGCGGCGAAACAGGTTGCACTGGCGAACGGTTACCCGGCAGTTGAGGCAAAGTTGGCGCTGAACCATTGATTATTGTAGATCTTTCTCGATACGCTGTGCCTGCTTCAGCGCTTTTTTCTGCTCACGGCGCAGACGGAAGAAATGACTGAGCGTCGCGGCGCACTCCTCTGCCAACACGCCTGCAACGATCTCGACCTGATGATTCATTCCCGGGTGGCGCAAAATATCCACCAGCGACCCAGCGGCACCGGTTTTCTCATCCGCTGCACCGTACACCAGGCGGCGGATACGGCTGTGGATCATCGCCCCGGCACACATCACACAGGGCTCCAGCGTGACATAGAGGGTGGCGTTCAGCAGGCGATAGTTCTGCAAAACCGAGCCGCCTTGGCGCAGCGCCATGATCTCGGCGTGGGCAGTGGGATCGTGGCGGCCAATCGGCCGGTTCCAGCCTTCGCCAATCACCTGATTGTCCAGCACCAGCAGCGCGCCCACCGGCACTTCGCCCTCTTCCTGCGCACGCAGGGCCAGGCTTAACGCCTGCCGCATCCAGTATTCGTCACTATATTCATTCATTACATCAATCCTCGTGCGCTTTTTTGCGGCGGGCATTATACACAGTAGCCCTCTTTTAGCGCAGCGACGTAGCAACAAATCCTTCGGTAGTTCACTTGGGAGATCTGCCCCGCGTGCTTCATCTCAAAGGTCGACCTCACAGTAACTCGCTGTTTTACAAAAATTTGACAACTTTATACAGCGAACAGACAACTCGGCCCATGATAAAGTGAATAATCGCTGCACTACTCCCAGAGTCCTGCATAAGAGGCACTATCGTGAAAATAAAACAGGCAGCAACCCTATTAGCACTCTCTCTGCTCCCACTGTTTGGCCTGGCAAACGCGGCATCCCCGGTGGTCAGCGTTAAATCAGAACTCGCCGCTCCGATCATGCTGGTAGACAGTGAAGATAAAAACTATCTGAAGGTATCCCTGACCGGTTTCAATCTTGACAGTCAACGCCGCAGCCCTATCAACCTGGCACTGGTGATTGATCGCTCCACCTCTATGAGCGGCGATCGTATCGAAAAAGCCAGAGAAGCAGCGATTCTGGCGGTAAATATGCTTACCCCTACCGACACTCTGTCGGTCGTTGCCTACGATAACAGCGCCGAAGTGATCATCCCTGCGACCAAAGTCAGCAACAAACCCGCGCTGATCGCCAGTATTCAACGGCATATTCGCCCACAAGGCATGACCGCGCTGTTTGCCGGTGTCAGTAAAGGCATTGGTCAGGTGGATAAACACCTGAATCAAGAGCAAGTAAACCGTATTATTCTACTCTCTGATGGCCAGGCGAATACCGGCCCGACCTCGATCGGTGAACTTGCCGAGCTGGCGCGCATCGCGGCCAAGAAAGGCATCGCTATTACCACCATTGGGCTAGGCGATGACTATAACGAAGACTTAATGACCACCATCGCCGGTTACAGCGATGGTAACCACGCTTTTGTGGCCAACTCGGCCGATCTGGAAACCGCCTTTACCAAAGAGTTTCAGGACGTTATGTCGGTGGTGGCACAGGGTGTTGTCGTGCAGATCAAGACAGGCGACCGCGTAAAGCCAGTGCGCTTGCTGGGGCGCGATGGCGAGATCTCCGGCAATGTGGTTAACGTCAAACTGAATCAGCTTTATTCCAATCAGGAAAAATATGTCCTGCTGGAGGTGATGCCAGAAAAAGGCACGGACAATCAGCAAAAGAATCTGGCCGATGTCAACGTCAGCTACCTGAACCTCAGCAGTAAACGACAAGATCGGGTCAACGAACGAGTTACCGTCAGCTATAGCCGCTCGGCGGCAAAGGTCAGCGATGCCGTGCAACAGGAAGTCTTGGCCGAATCAGAGATCCAGAAAACCGCGCTGGCTAATGACGAAGCCATCCGGCTAATCGATGCAGGCCGCAAGGATGAAGCAAAGAAGGTGCTGGAATCCAACGCTTCCAAGCTGAGCGGGATGTCATTCTCCAGCCCGGCCGCGGAGAAAAAAGTCAGAGAAAGCACGGAGAAACAGCGCAGGTTAGCAGAGGACATTGACAGTAAAGAAGCCGCCACCTACCGTAAGGAGCTGAAAGAACAGAACTACAGCGTCAAACAACAGCAGAAGTAGGGATCAATTTTGCGCTGAGTCAGTAAACCGGCTCAGCGCCGCCATGGGATGGGTCATGAAGCCGTCAAAAAGTCTGTTTCTCTTTGCCTTCACTACGCTGCTGATCTGCGCGGCAATCGCCTACTTCGGCTATCGTACCCTGACTCACGAAGCCCTACTGCGCCATTATCAGAACCAGCGTCTGGCACAGAGCCATACCAGCCAGGTCAGCAGCTTCATTCAGGGGTTGCTGAAGCAGAATGCGGTGCATCTCAGCTCTGTCGCTACCTATATCTCGTTAGACAGCAAAGCACTTAATCAATTGATCGCCCAAGAGAGCAGTATCGATGCGCTCTTTGTGCTCGAGAAAAACCGGCTATTGTTCCCTAATACGCAGGCGGCGCTGACCGAGAAAGAAAAACCTGGCTCCAGGCGATCTCTCCTATCGTGCAGGATCCGAGTTTGCTCTACAGCCACTACTTTACCGACGAGCAAACCCGCCCAACCTCAGGTTGGTATCTGAGCCGTGAGCTTGGCGATCCGTTGCTGATTTACTGGCTGCAGCGCGGCAATCAGCTGATCGGATTCAAGTTTTCCTACGTTAAACTGCTGTCCGACGTGATTAACTCACTGGCGTTCGACTATGCACCGAACACCGTGCGGGTAACCGATGACGGCCGCCTGCTCTATCAGAGCGGTGATAGCGAATTGGCCAAAGGCCAGATGCCGTTGGACTCTCTGCGCCTGCCTTATCCGTTGAGCGCCTGGCAGATAGACTATTACGCCAAAATGCCTAACGGCTATTCCATCTATCTCTGGGGCGGCCTGCTGATTCTGTTACTGATCGCCCTCTTCGGGCTGGCAATGCTGTACCTGTACCGAGAATATACTCGCCAAGTGCGGCTCGCCCAGCAGCAGGTCAACTTTGTCGGCCAGGTTTCACACGAGTTGAAGACGCCGCTGACCAATATCTCCCTGTATGCGGAGATGCTGCAGGAGTTACAACAGGAAGAGAGCGCGCCGCGCTCCCCAAACCAGCGCTATCTGGAGGTTATCCTCAATGAAAGCCAGCGCCTGTCACGCCTGATCCAAAATATTCTCAGTTTTACCAAAGCCCCCAAAGTGCACTTGCAGGCGGTAGCGCTGAGCCCTGTGTTGAATACGATTTACCGCGCCTTTCTCCCCGCTTTCAATGCCAGGCAAATGGAACTGGTGCAACTCGTCCACGCCGAAATTCATCTCACTACGGACGTGGATCGCTTAACGCAGATAATCAGCAACTTTCTCAGCAACGCAGAAAAATACGCCGCACACGGTAAACGGGTGGAACTGATAGCCGAACAACGCGCTGACAGGGGGCTGATCAGGGTACGCGACTATGGGAGCGGCATCGCAGCGAAAGACCTGAAAGCCATTTTTCAACCTTTCTACCGGGTGAAAAGTAGCATTACCGAAGGTGTTTCCGGCACAGGAATTGGCCTGACGATTTCCAAGCAACTGGCGATCGGTTTGCAAGGGGAAATCTCTGTCACCAGCGGCCCAACCGGCAGTTGTTTTACCCTTTCTCTGCCGCTGGCTCTTGAGCCGCAAGCAATCATCGATAAGGAGTTGTGCAAGTGAAAATATTGATCGCCGAAGACGATGCTCACATCCGCAACGGGTTGATGGAAGTGCTGGCCCACGAAGGCTACCGCCCTATTGCGGCAGAAAATGGCACACAGGCGCTGGCCCTGTATCGGCAACAGCAACCAGACTTTATTATTCTCGACATCATGATGCCGGAACTGGATGGATATAAGGTATGTAAGGAGATCCGCAAGCACGATCAACAGATCCCCATTGTTTTCCTCTCGGCCAGAGATGAGGAGATTGACCGGGTGATCGGGTTGGAACTCGGCGCAGACGACTACATCAGTAAACCGTTCGGTATTCATGAGATGCGAGCCAGAATCAAAACTATCGCCCGCCGCTGCCTGCGTCAAACACCGGATGCAGAAGAAGACGCCAGCTTCCCGTTTGGCGATCTCATTGTTTTCCCTAACGAACTCTGTGCCATGCGCATGGAGCAACGTCTAGAACTGTCGCTGCGCGAAGTTAATATCCTGCGTTACCTGTATCAACATAAAAACCGGGTGGTGACCCGAGATATGCTGTTTGATGCCATCTGGGGATACGATCATTTACCCCAAAGCCGAACGCTTGATCAGCATATTTCCAAGTTGCGCAAGACCATTGAGCGAGATCCGCTCAATCCGGTGCTGGTGCGCACGGTGCACGGTATGGGTTATCGCTACCAATCAAGCTAGCTCAGCAGGTATATACTGGCAAAAACCGGTGTTATTCAAGGACGCAAAACATGAAACTCAGCAAGAAAAATGCCGTGGTGGTGCGCAAAGCGCTCAGCGGCTGGGTGGACGAGGGCACGCTCAGCGCTGAACAGCAGCAACATCTGCTGCAAAATATGCAGGTTCAGCCTTTTGACTGGCGCCGGCTGGCACGTTACGCGTTTCTTGCCGCACTAGCTTCGATCGTGATCTCCATCGTCAGCCTGTTTACCGACAGTTGGCTGTTGCAACAACTCAGCGAACTGTTCCGTTTCGATGCACCAGTGCGCATGGCGATCGCCGCCGTGCTGGCCGTTCTGGTCTATATCTGGGCGCTGCGCCGCCGTCTCCGTTATCCCGATAAACGCTACAGCAATGAAGCCATTCTGTTTATCGCCATTCTGCTCACCGCCTGCGCACTGTGGCAACTGGGTGTCTGGCTGGATAATGGCAGTGGGCGGGTCTCGGTGCTGCTGGTGCTGGCCGCGGTGCTGTACGGCGTTATCGGCTGGTTCAGCCGTTCCGGGCTGGTGTGATGGTTTGCCTTGCTGTCACTCGGCAACGCCTTTGGTGCCGAAACCGGTTATCTCTCCGGCTGGGGGGCCTACTGGCTGGGAATGAGTTATCCGATTCGCTTTATTGCCTTCGGCACGGTGTTGATTGCTGCGGCGCTGCTGCTGAACCCCCCGCTGGCCCAACGAGGCCTGGAGCGAGTTTCGCTGGCCATGGGGCTGCTGTATCTGTTTATCGCGCTGTGGATCCTGTCGATCTTCGGTAACTATGGCGATCTGGACAGCTGGTACAGCGTGCACCAGATCGAACTGCTGCACTGGAGCCTGCCGTTTGGCATTGTCGCCGCCGCAGCGATCTGGCTCGGGTTGAAAAATGACGACGGTATGCTGCGCGGATTTGGCCTGACCTTCCTCGGAATTAATCTGTACACCCGGTTTTTCGAGTTTTTCTGGGACAGTATGCCAAAGGCCATTTTCTTTATTGTGCTCGGGATAAGCCTGTGGGCATTGGGTCATTATGCAGAAAACATCTGGCGGCTGGGGCGCCAATCGCAGGATGCGACCGATGATTGATGTCACTCCTTGCCGAGGCTGTGCTCAAAAAGCACAGCCTCATCTTCCACCAGAGCTACTCCAACTGCTGTAACTCACCTTGCTTGCTGACACGCCAACGATGCTCGCAGAAGAACAGCAACGGGTTATCCTGTTTGCTATCGCTGTAGCCACTGTACAGTTTCAGCGGTGAACCGAGACGCCGTTCCAGTTGCAATACCTTTTCCCTTCCCAGACAACGCACCGTCAGTACCCAACCACCGTAACGACGAGTGATGCGGCTGCCGATCAAATGCACCCGTGGCAGAAAAGCCGAATCCTGATAGACCTGCTCCACCAACCGCTCTGGGGAACCGGTAATCAGCCATATTTGTGCATCGTGCTCGTCAAGATAGTGACGCAGGCGCATTTGTACCACCGGAAACGCGGTTACTTTCCGGCGAAAATCCGCGA
Organism: Serratia sp. MMO-28; assembly: GCF_037199905.1. Classification (NCBI taxonomy): domain Bacteria; kingdom Pseudomonadati; phylum Pseudomonadota; class Gammaproteobacteria; order Enterobacterales; family Yersiniaceae; genus Serratia; species Serratia sp. MMO-28. The sequence goes on along the minus strand of NZ_JBBCVB010000023.1, from coordinate 76,969 downwards.
CAAAGCGTTGTTCCAGCGCCCCCAGCCTGGCCTCAGAGCGGCCACACGTCATCGCCCACAGCAATAGGCTAACCGGCCAGCGTGCGGCACGCCCACTGATCAACATGCCTACCCCAACCACGGGCAAAAGCGGCACCACCACCAGAAAATTCAGCGGCAAATGCCACAACAGGAAACGCAGAAAACTGCCGAGCATATCTTGCTGGTGCAACGTTCCATCGAGGTCAAAAAACACCGTGCGGCGAGCTTGTGGTTTATCGATCACATGTGGCTCCTTGAGATAGGCCAGCAATCAGAGCAACGCGCTAGCACGTCAAGGCTGCGCGCAAATACCCCTGATGCTGCTGTAAACGCTGTTGCGCCTCTACCGCCGTCACGTCGGCCAGAATCATCAGGATCGCAGGCTTTACCTCAAACTCGGTTTGGGCCAGCGCCTCTTCCGCCTGGCTGCGTACGGCACCGGTGGCTTCCATCACGATACGACAGGCACGATCGACCAGTTTGTCATTGGTGGCTTTCACATCCACCATCAGGTTCTGATAGACCTTGCCCAACTTGACCATCGCACCGGTAGAGATCATGTTCAGAACCAACTTCTGCGCAGTACCTGATTTCATACGGGTAGAGCCGGTCAGGGCTTCTGGCCCCACCACTGGCGAAATAGCCACCTGCGCTTCTTTGGCAATCGGCGAATCCGGGTTGCAGGAAATCGCCGCCGTTGGGCAGCCCACCTGACGCGCAAAACGCAGCGCGCCGATAACATAAGGCGTGCGCCCAGAGGCCGCCAGGCCAATCACCATATCATGTGCGGTCAGATTCAGCGCTTTCAGGTCGGCCTCACCGAGTGCGGCATCGTCTTCAGCGCCTTCTACCGCTTTAAACATCGCCCCCTGCCCACCGGCAATTAACCCTATCACCATGTCATGCGGCACCCCAAAGGTCGGCGGGCACTCGGAAGCATCCAGTATCCCCAACCGGCCGCTGGTCCCCGCGCCCAGGTAAATCAAACGTCCACCAGCCTGCAGAGCGGCAGCAGACAAATCCACTGCCTGAGCGATCTCCGGCAGCACTTTGGCAATGGCTTCCGGAACTTTACGATCTTCATTATTAAAGCAGATCATCATCTCAAGCGAGGACATCTCATCCAGCATCATGGTGGCGGGATTGCGGGTTTCTGATACTAATGCACCTAAATTCATTTCATCACCTTGAATTTTTAATTCATAAAATTAAATCAATATTTGAATATTTTATCAAATCAATGCGGTTATTGGCTATTTTAAAGGTGAAATCACAAAATTTTTCATTAAGTATTTCACTAGCAACGTGGCAAAATGCCTGCTGGCTCAAAGGAAAAGATCAGAAACTGTGGTTTTTCCGCCGACCGACGGCATCACCCCCATTATGGAATACAACCTGATGAGTACCCTTCTTCGCATTCGCCAGATGTACCCAACGCTGGCTCAAAATGACCGCAAACTGGCAGATTTTCTATTGCATAATGCCGAACAGGCACGCCATCTCAGTTCACAAAACCTGGCTCAACTGGCAGGCGTCAGCCAATCCAGCGTGGTCAAATTTGCTCAGAAAATGGGTTACAAAGGCTTCCCGGCATTAAAGCTGGCCTTGAGTGAAACCCTGGCACAACCGCAGACCGAACTCATCGTCACCGTCCATAATCAGATCCTCAGCAGTGATTCCCTTAAGACCGTGGGTGAAAAATTACTGGCTGAAAAACAGGCAGCCTTGCGGGCAACGCTGGATATCAACAGCGAACAACGGTTGAATACCGCTCTGGATATGCTGCGTTCAGCCCGGCGAGTGGTGCTGGTTGGGCTAGGGGCCTCTGGCCTGGTGGCGAAAGATCTGGCATTCAAGCTGCTGAAAATTGGCGTGATGGCGCTGGCGGAAGCGGATATGCATGTTCAGTTGGCCACCGTGCAGGCGTTAAGCCAAGAAGATCTCCTGCTGGCGATCTCGTTCAGTGGCGAACGGCGTGAGGTCAATCTGGCGGCAGAAGAAGCACGTATTGCCGGTGCACGGGTGTTGGCATTGACCAGTTTTTCACCTAATGGCTTGCAGCAACGCGCCGATCACTGCCTGTATACCATTGCCGAGGAACCCAATACCCGCAGTGCCGCCATCTCTTCCAGTACCGCACAGTTTGCTCTGACCGATTTGCTGTTTATGGCGCTGATCCAGCAGGATCTCGAACATGCCCGCGATCGGATCCGCCATAGTGAACAACTGGTGAAAAAACTCGGGAAATAGGCTGCGTTATTTAACGCAGCCCACGAATGGTAAGCTTAAAGGCGCATCAGCCCCCTGCAGCAATAATCCGTTCTATGTTGCGTTCCGCCAAAGCGGTAATGGTCAAGGATGGGTTAACAGAGCCGGTTGACCCAGGAATGGCTGCACCATCCATCACATACAAACCGTTATAGCCGATGACCCGCCCTTCATTGTCCAGCGCTTTATCCAGCACGGCTCCGCCCAGCGGGTGCGCCGTCCAGTTCATGCCGGCAACGTCCTCTTTAAATATCGGTACGCCAGGGACAACGCCGTTAGCATCACAGATCCGGTTATTCACATAACGGGCGGCTTCTACAATATCGGCGTTACCATTGGCTGCCCAACGCAGATTGACCTTGCCTTTGGCCTTATCGTAAACAAAATTCCCACGATTGGTTTCATCAAACGCCATACCCAGCGAACCAATAATGCCCAGGTTGACCGGAACGCCCGGCACGTACCAGTTTTCCAGCGTCACCGGCAGGCCGGCATTGCTGTCATGTATACGTGAAGCACTTGGCGAAGCTTGCTGTAACCCTTTAAGAGCAGAGAAACTGCGCGTCACGATGGTGTCGCCGTTCGTTCCCCAGCCTTGGCCCACCTCTTCGTTCAGGTTAGGGAGAGTGCCCTTGGCCTGGGCCTTGACCAGTAATTCCGTTGTACCAATAGAACCCGCCGCCAACACGAGGCGATCGCAAGAAAGCTCATAGCGATTCAGTAGGTTACCTTCAGGGGAAGAGAGCGTCACGCTGAGCAGATAACGACGGCCATCCCATGAGATATCAGAGACTTCATGCCCTGGATAAATCGTCGCCAACCCGGTCGCCTCTGCCTGCCGCAGGTAGTTCTGGTTTAAGTCGTACTTGGCACCGTTGCTGTTGCCGTGATTGCTGGCACCGGAGATGGCCGAAGGCAAACTGCGCCCGCTGAGTTCGGCTCTTATTACATCCCAATTAAAGATCGAGTCGATCGGTGAAGTGGCATAACCCGCTTTTCTTGACTGCTGATCCCAGACGCGCGAATGCCCAAAAGGCGAGCTGTTATAAATATCCAGCGGCATTGAATTGAGGTTCAACATTTTACGCACGAGAGGATAATATTTTTTATCCATTTCGTCGTAACTGACACCACCACCAAAAATTGCATCGAAATACTGACGTTCCGGCTGAATCATAACACCGGTAAAAATAACTGAACCGCCACCTACAGCGGCACCCCGCCATACCGTCATATTGGGATAGTCAGTGGCATCCATCACACCGGCAAATTTATCAAAATAAGCGGTATTGCCAGCGATCATCTTGGCACTGGTACGATGCCAAAACGCCCTGCCGTCAGGCAAAGTATCGTTGCTGAATGTGGTACGGAATGGCCCTGTGGGCCATTTGAAGCCTCTTTCCAGCACCGTCACTCTCTCGCCAGCCTGCGCGAAACGTAAAGCCGACACTGCTCCACCAAAACCTGAGCCGATAACAATCACGGGGGTATGAGCCGGAGGACGTTTGACGGTTTGGAAAATTTCAGGAACGTGAATTTTATATTTCAGCGTATTGATTGCCGATATTGTGGCGTGCGCTGACGTTGAATTTAACCCCGTGAGGCTCCCAGCCCCTATAGCGCCACAGCCCAGAAGAAATCGTCTACGAGATACCATATTAAATCTCCATTTATTTTAGTATTTGCCTTACATGGCTATTTCAGCCATCCCAGTTTCAACAGAAAGCATTAGAAAAAATTAATGGTAACATAAGTTTAAAGCCTAAAAAACAAACCAAATCATTTCTCAATTACGTAAACAATTCTCACCTAGTATTTTTCTTATTAAAATATAAGGAAATAAGAAAAACACCTATTTCAGATTAACAATAACCTCTCATTCATAAATTTAATGAATAAGGCAACCTGAATATCTCTGATACTGAACAATCAGGAGGGGAATACGACCGATTGGGATCTAACGCCTTACCGCAGCAACGCGGATATATCGGCAAGGCCCGTTGGCCCGCGCAGCACCAATTCTTATCAACGTGATTCTGTGGTACAGTGCGCGGCGTTGAAATTGTTTCCCAGCAAACCTGGTTGGCTCGTAGGAAGACTCAGCGAAACGTGGCGGTGTTTGGGCAAACAAGTACGCTAAGCATTTAACTGGTTGAAATCAAAAGATAGAAAGGTAAATTACTGCAATGGCCCTATTGATTACCAAACGCTGTATCAATTGCGATATGTGCGAGCCGGAATGCCCGAATCAGGCGATTTCGATGGGGGAGGAAATTTACCAGATCGATGCCACTCGCTGCACCGAATGCGTTGGGCATTATGATACACCAACCTGCCAGCAGGTTTGCCCGATCGACAACACCATCATTACCGATCCGCAGCATGTCGAAAATCAGGAACAACTGTGGGAAAAGTTTGTGCTGCTGCATCATGCCGATCGGCTGTGAATCTGGTAGCAATACGGGGCCCAGGCACAATAAGCAGAGCCCCGCACTGACTGCATCCATCACCCCTCAATAATCACCGTGGCGCAGGCATAACGCCGCTCGTCCGCCAGAGAAACGTGGATCGCGGTAACCCCCATTTTCTGCGCCAACTCAGCGGCACCTTCATGCAGGCGAATATTCGGCTTGCCCAAACCGTCGTTACACACTTCGAACTGATTGAAGGCCAAGCCGTTGCGGATGCCGGTGCCAAAGGCTTTGGCGGCAGCTTCTTTCACCGCAAAGCGTTTGGCAAGAAAGCGTATCGGCTGCTGATGCTGCTGATACGCTTCCCATTCCGCCAGGCTCAACACGCGGCGCGCCAAACGATCGCCACTGCGTTCCACCACCGCTTCGATGCGCGCTATCTCAACGATGTCGGTACCTAAGCCAAGGATCGCCATCAGCGACGCGCTTCACGCATCAACAGTTTCATCTCCGCCACCGCCGCCGGTAAACCGCTCATCACCGCCTGGCCAATGATCGCGTGGCCAATATTCAGCTCGTGCATTTCTGGCATAGCCGCAATTGGTTGGACGTTGTGGTAAGTCAGGCCATGACCGGCGTTGACCTTCAGCCCTTTACGCGCGGCGTAGGTTGCTGCCTGCGCGATGCGTTTCAGCTCAGCCTGAACGGCCAGTTCACCTTGTGCCTCGGCATAAGCACCGGTGTGGATCTCAATATAAGGCGCGCCGACGGCAACGGCGGCGTCAATCTGGCGGTGATCGGCGTCAATAAACAGCGACACCAGGATCCCGGCTTGGGATAGGCGTTCAACCGCCACGGTCATTTTGTCCAGTTGCCCAGCCACGTCCAATCCACCTTCGGTGGTCACTTCCTGGCGTTTTTCCGGCACCAGGCAGCAAAAGTGCGGTTTCAGCTCGATGGCGATATCCAGCATTTCATCTGTCACCGCCATTTCCAGGTTCATGCGCGTTTGAATCGTCTGACGCAGAATGCGCACATCCCGATCGGTAATATGGCGGCGGTCTTCCCGCAGATGAACGGTAATACCGTCGGCACCGGCCTGCTCGGCAATAAACGCCGCCTGAACCGGATCCGGATATTGGGTTCCGCGCGCGTTACGTAACGTGGCAATATGATCGATATTAACGCCCAGCAGCAAATCAGCCATGACAATCCTCTCAATAACGATGTTCAGTAACAGCAGTTTACACGCCTGCGGAAAGCGGCAAAAGCAGAAAGAGATTAGGCTTCGTCGACGGGGGGATCGGGTTGTTTGCGCACGAACTGGCGGAACAGCTCACGGCTTTTCAGCGGTTTGCCGCCAAGGTAGGGTTTCAGCGCCATACGGGTAAAACGTTTGGCCGCGCGCAGCGTTTGGGCATCAGGGAACTGTCGCTCGGCCAATGCGCGCAGTTCACGGCCGGTAAAACTGTAGTGATCCACCACCAAACTGGCGATAAAGCCTTTTTCCTCACGATAGCGGTAGGTCATGCGATCATCCACCGGCTCACCGCTGCCCGCACAGTGCAAAAAATCCAGGCCGTAACCGAGATGGCCTAACAGGGCCAATTCAAATTGGCGTAGCGCATGTTCCGGCGAGCTGTCTTCTGCCGCCAATGCCTGCAGGCATTGCAGATAGTCGAAGAACAGCACCGAATAATTGCCCTCCTGCTCCAGCACGCGCGACAGCAATTCGTTCACGTACAGGCCGCTGTAAAGCATCATGCCACTGAGGGGTAAACCGAGAGAAACTGCTTCGGCGTTGCGCAGCGTTTTAACTTCGCCACGCCCGCCCCAGCGAACCAGCAGAGGGGTGAAGGGTTGCAAACACCCTTTCAGATTGGAGCGACGGCTGCGCGCGCCTTTTGCCAGCAAGCGCACCCGCCCATGACCTTCCGTGAACAGATCCAGCATCAGGCTGGTTTCACTGTACGGCCGCCCATGCAGGACGAAGGCGCGCTCCCAGCCATCCATCAGAGGGTTACTTCAAGTCGTCGACATAGCCCAAGCTACGCAACGCACGTTCGTCGTCTGCCCAGCCGGATTTCACTTTCACCCACAGTTCCAGATGCACTTTGGCTTCAAACATCTGTTCCATATCCTGACGGGCTTCAATGCCGATAGTTTTGATCTTCGAACCTTTGTTGCCGATGACCATTTTCTTCTGGCCTTCACGTTCCACCAGAATCAAGCCGTGAACATCGTAACCACCGCGATCGTTGGCCACAAACTGTTCAATTTCCACCGTCACCGAATAGGGCAGTTCTTCCCCCAGGAAACGCATCAGTTTTTCACGGATGATTTCCGACGCCATAAAGCGCTGAGAACGATCGGTAATATAGTCTTCCGGGAAGTGGTGTTCCGCTTCCGGCAACAGTTTGCGCACAATACCGGCGATCGCGTCCAGATTCGTCCCCTTTTCCGCGGAGATCGGCACCACATCAAGGAAATTCATCTGCTGGCTGAGGAACGATATGTGCGGTAGCAGCTTGGATTTGTCGGTAACGTTATCGACCTTGTTGATCGCCAACAGCACCGGGCACTTCAGGCTACGCAGTTTGTTCACCACCATCTCATCATCGGCGGTCCAGTGAGTTCCTTCCACCACGAAGATCACCAACTCTACGTCGCCGATTGAACTGCTGGCTGCGCGGTTCATCAAACGGTTGATGGCGCGTTTTTCTTCGATGTGCAGCCCTGGGGTATCCACATAGATAGCCTGATAAGGCCCTTCGGTATGGATCCCCATAATGCGGTGACGGGTAGTCTGTGGTTTACGCGAGGTGATGGAGACTTTTTGCCCCAACAGTTGGTTCAGCAACGTGGATTTGCCCACGTTAGGACGACCTACGATCGCGATAAAACCACAGTATTGTTTTTCTTCGCTCATTCAAGCTCCAGCTTTTTCATCGCTTGTTCCGCTGCTGCCTGTTCGGCTTTACGGCGGCTTGAGCCTGTGCCCACCACGGGCGCGCTCAAACCACTCACTTGGCAGTGGATGGTAAACTCCTGATCGTGCGCTTCACCGCGAACCTGCACCACCAGATAAGAAGGCAACGGCAGATGACGGCCCTGTAAAAACTCCTGCAAGCGGGTTTTCGGGTCTTTCTGCTTATCACCGGGGCTGATTTCTTCTAACCGGCTGCGATACCAGTCCAAAATCAGGCGTTCGACGGTCTGAATATCGCTATCCAGGAACACGCCGCCAATCAATGCTTCCACCGTATCTGCCAGGATCGATTCGCGGCGGAATCCACCACTTTTCAACTCTCCCGGCCCAAGGCGCAGGCATTCACCCAGATCGAACTCGCGCGCCATCTCCGCCAGCGTATTCCCCCGCACCAGCGTGGCACGCATGCGGCTCATGTCGCCTTCGTCTACGCGAGGAAAACGGTGATAAAGCGCATTGGCGATGACAAAACTCAGAATAGAGTCACCCAGAAACTCAAGACGTTCATTATGTTTACTGCTGGCGCTACGGTGAGTTAACGCTTGCAGTAAGAGCTCCTGCTGTTGAAAAGTATAGCCCAGCTTCCGCTGCAGCCTGTTTATTACGATGGGGTTCATGAGTTACCAATAGATCAAGAATGCGTCAAAAACTTGCAGCATACGGAACAGGCCTGCTTCGCCTAAAGCCAATCCAAAGCTGTTTCGTTTGCAGTGGCTCCCAACAGGGAGCCAACTTTTTATCGCTCGAGAAGGTATTCTACAACGAGTGGAAATATAATGCTGCGTTTATATATGCCCAATGGATTTCAAACTGCAGCTAACAGCGCTGCAGTTAAAAGACACCGGGTTAAAAACGCCTATTAATGAATTCCACCAATGCGACTCAATCTTACGCCGGTTGGCCATTCACCTTCTTGCTTTTCAAAACTCATCCAGATGGCCGTGGCTTTGCCCACCAGATTTCTTTCCGGCACAAAACCCCAATAACGGCTGTCAGCGCTATTATCACGGTTGTCGCCCATCATGAAATAATGCCCGGCAGGAACCACCCACTCCGCTAATTGCTGGCCTGGTTGCTGGTAATAGCCCCCAATCTGATCCTGCGCACCAGGCACGGTCAGAATACGGTGTGTGACATCACCCAAGGTTTCCTTACGCTCACTCAAACGAATACCGCCCGGTGGCACGTTGTCGGTCAACGGGATCTGGAAGAAACCATTGCTGGCTTCACCCATGCCGCTGCGGCTGAACATTTGCACGAAATCACTTGGCTGCGCGTCGCTGTAGGTCACCGCCAATGCGCTATCGCATGATTGGCCGTTATTACAAGATGGCTGCACCGTGACGCGTTTATTGACCGGATCATAGGTCACACGATCGCCCGGCAGGCCGATAACGCGTTTGATATAGTCCAATTTCGTGTCTCGGGGATATTTAAATACGGCAATATCGCCGCGTTTAGGTTGCCCGGTAGGAATTAACGTCGTCTGGGTGATCGGATCCTTAATACCGTAGGCAAACTTTTCCACCAGAATAAAATCGCCAATCAGCAGCGTCGGCATCATTGAACCGGAAGGGATCTGAAAAGGCTCGTAAATAAACGAGCGCACCACAAACACCAGCAACAATACCGGGAAAACCGAAGCACCGGTTTCAACCCAACTTGGTTGCTTCGCCGCCTGCGCCAGCACGTTTTCGTCAATTTCGCCCGTAGCCTGTGCATTGATCGCCGCAATTTTCGCCCGGCGTGCAGGCGCCCATTTAAAGCGCTCAAAGCACCAGATGATCCCAGTCACCAGCGTCGCAATTGCCAGAATCAAGGCAAACATATTCGCCATGCAAACTTCCTCGTTAAACGAGCTTTCGCTCTTACTTGCTGTCTTTGCCTACGTGCAGGATGGCCAGGAAGGCTTCCTGTGGCAACTCAACGTTCCCCACCTGCTTCATGCGTTTTTTACCGTCTTTCTGTTTCTGTAACAGCTTCTTCTTACGGCTCACGTCACCGCCGTAACACTTCGCCAGAACGTTTTTACGCAGCTGTTTCACGGTGGAACGCGCAATAATGTGAGTACCGATCGCGGCCTGGATCGCAATATCGAATTGCTGGCGTGGGATCAGCTCTTTCATCTTTTCTACCAACTCACGGCCACGATATTGCGAATTATCACGGTGAGTGATCAACGCTAACGCATCCACACGTTCGTTGTTGATCAGCACATCGACACGCACCATGTCAGAGGTTTGGAAACGCTTGAAGTTATAATCGAGCGACGCGTAACCGCGCGAGGTCGACTTCAGGCGATCGAAGAAATCAAGCACCACTTCTGCCATCGGAATTTCGTAGGTCAGTGCCACCTGGTTACCGTGATAGACCATGTTGGTTTGCACGCCACGTTTCTCAATGCACAGCGTAATCACGTTGCCCAGATATTCTTGCGGCATCAGCATATGACATTCGGCAATCGGCTCACGCAGCTCGGCAATATTGTTCAGCGGCGGCAGCTTGGAAGGGCTATCGACGTAAATAGTTTCTTTGCTGGTGGTTTCCACTTCATATACAACCGTTGGCGCGGTAGTGATCAGCTCCAGATCGTATTCACGCTCCAAGCGTTCCTGAATGATCTCCATGTGCAGCAAGCCAAGGAAACCACAGCGGAAACCGAAGCCCAATGCCGTAGAGCTTTCTGGCTCGTAGAACAGGGAAGCATCGTTCAGGCTCAGTTTACCCAGCGCATCGCGGAAGGCTTCATAATCGTCGGAACTGATCGGGAACAGGCCCGCGTAGACCTGTGGCTTCACTTTCTTGAAGCCTGGCAGCATTTTTTCTGCCGGCTGGCGAGCCAGAGTCAGGGTATCCCCTACCGGCGCACCAAGGATGTCTTTGATGGCGCAAACCAGCCAACCCACTTCGCCACAGTTCAGCACGTCGCGATCGACGCGTTTCGGGGTAAAAATCCCCAGGCGATCGGCGTTATAAGTTTGGCCGGTGCTCATTACTTTGACTTTGTCGCCCTTACGCAGCGTCCCGTTTTTAACGCGAATCAGGGAAACCACGCCCAGGTAGTTATCAAACCAGGAGTCAATAATCAGCGCCTGCAGTGGCGCTTCCGGATCGCCCTCTGGCGGTGGGATATCACGCACCAAGCGCTCCAGAACGTCTGGCACACCCACGCCGGTTTTCGCCGAACAGCGCACCGCATCGGTCGCATCAATGCCAACAATATCTTCGATTTCCTGCGCTGCACGATCGGGATCGGCGGCAGGCAAGTCGATCTTGTTCAACACCGGCACAACTTCCAGATCCATGTCCAGGGCGGTATAGCAGTTGGCCAGCGTCTGAGCCTCTACGCCCTGCCCGGCATCAACTACCAGCAATGCGCCTTCACAGGCGGCCAGCGAACGGGAAACTTCATAAGAGAAGTCAACGTGCCCTGGGGTGTCGATAAAGTTAAGCTGGTAAGTTTGACCATCCGTCGCTTTGTAATCGAGCGTTACGCTTTGTGCTTTGATGGTAATACCACGCTCACGCTCCAGATCCATTGAATCCAGAACCTGCGCCGCCATTTCACGCTCGGTCAAGCCGCCACAGATTTGAATAATACGGTCTGACAGCGTCGACTTACCGTGGTCAATATGGGCAATAATGGAGAAATTTCGTATATGCTTCATTATAAAAGTTTTTCTGCCTTGGTATTTCTGAATTACTCGCCTATGGAAACCCGCATGGACATAAAGCGACAGTGAATGGGTTAGGCCGTCTTTCGCCTGAATCGCAGCATTCTACATGCCACACCACTGAAAACCTAGCGATCGGTGCAGTGAAGGCATTCTATTTATGCTCATTTTAGTGTTACAGAGCGGCGCAAGTTTTGAAAGACGATGCTCACAAATAACCGTCGTGGCAAGTACCCTAACTTCAGGGGAAACGAGCAGCTCTCAATAGCGTATTTTTTGCTGTTTAGCGCAGACAGTTTATTGCACTGGTGAACAAGATGATTTATCACCGCATAGAAGCCTAGCAACGACGCGGTGACCATTTTAGTGCGGGGTTTCATTTTCTGTTTGCAAACGCAACGCGCCTGGGGGCAAACCGATTTGCAGTACCACAGGTTGATAATCAGCCTGTTCACCGAGGTGTGTTGCCAGCAAGCGGGCCACCAGAAAAGCGGCACCGCCGCCGATCACAGCCCCAAACAGCGCGGCGGCGTCACTGCCCTGCCACCATTGCAACAAACCACCACCAAGCATAACGCCAAACAATGGCGTCATATAAACCAGCATTGCCGAGCGCAACAAACTGCCTTCAGCAATGCCAACTTCAACACGTTGCCCAGGCTCAAGCGGCTGCTCAATCTGCACCTGCAAATGATGTTCACTCTCCGGCACCAGTTCATTCAGTGCTCGCGCACCACAGCCGGAACGGGCCGTGCAACTGCCACAACCCGCTTTAGGTTCGCAGCGTAACAAAGCAACCCCTTGCTGCCACGAAACGACCGTAGCCCATTCTTTCATCATGGCGGTGATACCTTGAAAGAAATACTGTCAGCAATCCGCTTGGCCGTCGACGGAGGTAATTCGCCAACTACGGTAATTTCATTGCCATTGCGGATTTCGGTCTGAATGGTGCGGCGGCCTTGGCGGTAAAACTGCTGGCTGGCGCTGCTGCCAGATGGCGTTACGTTCACCGAAAAACTGAATAGACCATCGCTGTACAGACGCGACTCAACGGGTTCATCCACATTAGGCAACTTGCGGCGATTGCGAGCCACTTCGTTGACCCCAGCCGGTAACCAGCCCGTGCTCCAGCTCAGTTGAATATTCTCTGCAGCAGGTAACGACAGCAACGGCGGCAGATTCGCCTTAAGCAAGCCTTGCATGACGTTCTTCACCTGCTCTCCCACCACGAACGAGATCACGCGATACTGTTCTAACGTTTCACCATCGCGATCGAGCAGATCCACCCGCAGCGGCAGCTTGGTCTCTGCATCCATCCACACAACGTAGCTATAGCGGGAGCCATCGCGCGCAACAACGCGGAACACCTCGCTTGGACGATCGGCAATACGGGTTTGCCCAACGGAAATGAAGTCGTAGTATTTCGCCAGATAATTGAAATCGGCATACACGATGGAAGGTAACACATCAACGATGTGATCGCCGGATAGGGTAAAAGGCTCAAGGCCGGGTTCGAAGTAGCTTATCCCGCCGCCACGCTGCAGCACTTCGCGGCGCGGGCCATCCATATGCAGCAATTGCCCTAAAGGCTGTTTATCGATCACAGCATGGCGGTAGCGTAACGACTCTATCCCCTGCTTAGTGATGCTGATATAGGCGAGTTCATAATTGAGTGAACGGCTGGCACTGCTCATTTGTTGCAATAACGCCCCAGACTCAGATTGAGCTGGGGCGATATTTGAAAAGAGCAGGCTGCCCGTCAATAGACAAACGGATAACCAGATTTGCTTCATTACTGCTGTTGCATTCCTAAAGACTGAGTTCCAGGGACCTGAACAGCGGCCTGTTGCGGAGTGCTCTGTTCAAGTTGCAGTTGATCAGAATGCAAACGGCGTTGCAGTTCATAATCCTGCAGCATGGCATTAATACGCTTACGCTGTTCCTGTACCTGTTGCTGCTGGCCGCTGCCAGTTGAGAAGCTATCCGCCGGCACGCCCAGGCTAACCGGTGAAGCCTGCCCCATGATAGGCAAGGTGTTGAATACCGGGGTCTCAGACGCCCCAGATTGGACATCTGGCTGGTTATAATGCTGCACACCCACAATCACCGCCAGAGACACACAGGCAGCCACACCCACTTGCGTGAGTTGGCTGGCCCAAGGGCGAATCTTGCCCCAGAAAGGCATTCTTCCCCATGTATGGGGCTGTGGCTGGGATTCGGGAACGGCTGAAGGAACCAGACGTACGGGTTCTTTCTCCAGCGCTGCGGCAACACGATCTGCGATATCGAGATGCATGACTTGGCCGATATCACCCCGTAATGTGTCACGGATCAGGTGATAGCTCTGCCAGCTTTGTTGAAGCGCCTTATCTTTGCACAATGAACTCAGCAGCTCACTGTCCAGCGTTTCTCCGTCCATCAGAGCGGAAAGCTTTTCTTTCTGCATACCTAAGTACCCTTCCTGTGTCCGCCATCGCTAACGTTGGATCAGCGGTTGAACTTTATTATCGATAGCCTCCCTGGCGCGGAAAATACGCGAGCGTACTGTTCCCACCGGACAGTCCATGATAGCTGCTATCTCTTCGTAGCTTAGACCATCCAACTCCCTCAAGGTAATCGCCATGCGAAGATCTTCAGGAAGTGACTCAATAGTACGGAAAACTATCTGTCTCAACTCTTCTGACAACATTAAGTTCTCAGGGTTCGAAATTTCTTTCAGTGCACCCGCACTTTCGTAATTTTCAGCATCGTTAGCATCCACATCGCTTGAGGGTGGACGCCGCCCCTGAGCAACCAGGTAATTTTTTGCCGTGTTCACGGCAATTCGATACAACCAGGTATAAAAGGCGCTATCACCGCGGAATGATTCCAGTGCGCGATAGGCTTTAATAAACGACTCCTGCACCACATCAGGGACATCACCCTGGGGTACATAGCGAGAGACCAGGCTCGCAACCTTATGCTGGTAACGAACTACCAGTAGGTTAAAAGACTGCTGATCGCCCTTTTGGACCCGCTCAACCAGAACCTGATCCGTTAACTGCTCGCTCATCCGAGGTAAATTCTCCCCAAATCCGTCTCCACGCGTAAAATTGTACTGCCAGCCATACATTATTTTCCTGAGCAAGCACTCGCTTGGAGTTCATATAGAACACGAAGTTCCATACCGCCATTGTTTTTCTGTTGATATCAACCTACCCGTGGCTTTTGCCCGGATAAGTAGGCTAACATGAATTTCACTCTTCTTCTGCACACATCATACGTTATGCAACCATCTTCTGAACATGTTAGCGATGTACTGATCGTCGGCAGCGGTGCTGCGGGCTTGTCACTGGCGTTGCGCCTGGCGCAACATTGCAAGGTTACCGTACTCAGCAAGGGCCCACTCAATGAAGGGGCGACCTTTTATGCCCAAGGCGGGATCGCCGCGGTGTTTGACGAAACGGACAGTATTGCCTCGCACGTTGATGACACGCTGATTGCCGGAGCAGGCCTGTGTGATAAAGACGCCGTCGAATTTATCGCCGGAAACGCACGCCATTGCGTGCAGTGGCTGATCGATCAAGGCGTTCTGTTCGACACCGAAACCAATTCCCAGGGTGAAGCACGTTATCATCTGACGCGCGAGGGCGGGCATAGCCACCGCCGTATCCTGCACGCCGCCGATGCTACCGGTAAAGAAGTAGAGACCACCCTGGTAGGGAAAGCAAGTTCTCACCCTAATATTTGTGTCATGGAACGCCACAATGCGGTTGATCTGATCACCTCCAATAAAATCGGTTTGCCGGGCACCAAACGCGTAGTGGGCGCTTACGTCTGGAACCGTGAACAGGAGCAGGTGGAGACTTACCGCGCCAAAGCGGTGGTGCTGGCCACCGGCGGTGCTGCGAAAGTCTATCAGTACACTACCAACCCGGATATCTCCTCCGGTGACGGCATTGCCATGGCCTGGCGCGCCGGCTGCCGGGTCGCCAATCTGGAATTCAACCAGTTCCACCCAACCTGCCTGTTCCATCCGCAGGCCCGCAACTTCCTGCTGACTGAAGCACTGCGCGGTGAAGGGGCTTATCTGAAACGCCCGGACGGCAGCCGCTTTATGCCGGACTTCGATCCGCGAGGCGAACTGGCTCCGCGCGATATCGTGGCTCGCGCCATTGATCATGAGATGAAGCGCCTGGGTGCAGACTGCATGTATCTGGACATCAGCCATAAGCCAGCCGAATTTATCACCCAGCATTTCCCGATGATCCATGAAAAACTGCTGACGCTGGGTTTTGATCTGACCAAACAGCCGATCCCGATTGTGCCAGCTGCCCACTACACCTGCGGCGGCGTGATGGTCGATCAGCATGGCCGTACCGATCTGGATGGCCTGTACGCCATTGGCGAAGTCAGCTATACCGGCCTGCACGGCGCTAACCGCATGGCGTCTAACTCACTGCTGGAGTGCCTGGTTTATGGTTGGTCCGCTGCCGAAGATATTCTGACGCGCCTGCCCGCCATTACGTTGGCCAAACAGCTACCAGCGTGGGATGAAAGCCGAGTCGACGATTCCGACGAACGTGTGGTGATCCAGCATAACTGGCATGAATTGCGGCTGTTTATGTGGGATTACGTCGGTATTGTACGCACCACCAAACGCCTGGAGCGCGCCCTGCGTCGTATCAATACGCTGCAGCAGGAGATCAATGAGTACTATGCCAACTTCCGCATCTCCAACAATCTGTTGGAGTTACGCAATCTGGTACAGGTAGCGGAGCTGATTGTGCGCAGCGCGATGGCGCGCAAAGAAAGCCGTGGGCTGCATTTTACGTTGGATTATCCCGAGCAACTGCCGCAACCCAAGCCCACCATCCTGCAACCTTGAGCATCTTTCCCCTCTTGTGCTGAGAGGGGAATGTTAATAGTTCAGGTAAAAATCCGTAATCAACCGGCAGAAATCAGCGGTATAGCGGCCATCATCCTGTTTTATCGCCAACTCAGTTTCCTCTTTTATCGCTGTGTGACGAGTCAGTGCCAGCAACATACGGTGCTGCGGCGTGTCGGCCCGATCGCTAATATTCAGCCGCCGAGCGGTATGCCAGCCACGTTGGTGGGCATTCACTTCAAATGCTTCGCCGATACCATGAGGTAACACCACGCAGAAATGGCCGTTCTCACCAAGCAAACGCTCGGCACAATCCAGCAGAGCATCGTGAGTCAGGGTTTCGGTATAGCGAGCGTGGGTTCGGGCCAGATCGCGGCAGGCGACGGACGGCTCAAAATACGGCGGATTACTGACGATCAGGTCATAGCAATGGGTATGCCGCAGGGCAAAATGGTGGATATCCTGGCTATGCACGTTAATCTTTTGCGGCCAGGGCGACTCCAGCACGTTTTCACCGGCCTGAGCGGCAGCGTCACTATCCAGCTCAACCGCATCAATGGTGACCTCTGCGGCCGATCGCTGTGCCAGCATCAGGGCGATCAGCCCACTGCCACAGCCGATATCCAGGATCCGCCGTGCCTGCCCCAGCGCCACCCAGGCACCGAGCAGCACGCCATCGGTGCCCACTTTCATCGCACAGCGATCGTGAGCAACAAAGAATTGTTTAAAGGTAAAACCACCGCGGCGCGGGGCCTGTTTGGTTGTCGTTTGATTACTCACAATAGCCACCTGGTGACAAAACTGGCGTAGCATAAGGCAATCTGATTGAGGGTAAAAGAGATGCTTTCCTTAAAAAGGGTGAACCCTGAGGCTAACCCGTCTATAATCGGCGCCCCAAGTAGAGGTAGACCATGACAGCAACCCAATTTTCCGAACTCGAACTCGATGAACGCCTGATCACCGCGCTGCGTGATAAAGGTTACGATCGCCCCACCGCCATTCAAGCCGAAGCGATCCCGCCGGCCATGGACGGGCGTGATGTCTTGGGTTCGGCTCCCACCGGCACCGGTAAAACCGCCGCATTTTTGCTGCCCGTTTTACAGCACCTGCTGGATTTCCCGCGTAAAAAATCCGGCCCGCCGCGCGTACTGATCCTCACCCCAACGCGTGAACTGGCAATGCAGGTTGCCGATCAGGCGCGTGAATTAGCTGCTCATACCTCGTTGGATATTGCCACCATCACCGGCGGCGTGGCCTATATGAACCACGCAGAAGTGTTCAGTGAGAACCAGGACATCGTGGTTGCGACCACTGGCCGCCTGCTGCAATACATCAAAGAAGAAAACTTTGATTGCCGTGCGGTTGAAACCCTGATCCTCGATGAAGCCGATCGCATGCTCGATATGGGCTTCGCGCAGGATATCGAAACCATTTCTGCCGAAACCCGCTGGCGCAACCAGACACTGCTGTTCTCTGCCACGCTGGAAGGCGATGCCATTCGCGAATTTGCCGAACGCATCCTGAAAGAGCCGGTGGAAGTGGAAGCCGACCCATCGCGCCGCGAACGCAAAAAAATCCTGCAATGGTATTACCGTGCCGATGACGTCAAGCATAAAACCGCTCTGCTGGTGCATCTGCTCAAGCAGCCGGAAGTGCAGAAATCCGTCATCTTCGTGCGCAAACGCGAGCGCGTGCATGAACTGGCCGCCTGGCTGCGCGAAGCGGGTATCAACACCTGTTATCTCGAAGGTGAAATGGTGCAAGCCAAGCGTAACGAAGCGGTCAAACGTATGATGGATGGCCGGGTGAACGTGCTGGTTGCCACCGACGTTGCCGCGCGTGGCCTGGATATCCTGGATATCACCCACGTGTTCAACTTCGATATGCCGCGCACCGCCGATACCTATCTGCACCGTATCGGCCGCACTGGCCGCGCCGGGCGCAAAGGCACCGCGATCTCGCTGGTGGAAGCACACGATCATCTGCTGCTGGGCAAAGTGGGCCGTTATCTGAATGAACCGCTGAAAGCCCGCGTGATTGATGAACTGCGCCCGACCACCAAAGCGCCAAACGAAAAGAGTAACGGTAAACCTTCGAAGAAGGTTCTGGCAAAACGCGCTGAAGATAAGCTGAAGAATAAAGAAAAGGCCAAGGTCAAAGTACGCCATCGCGACGCGAAAAACGTCGGTAAACGCCGTCAGCCCAAAGCCAAACCTGAGTAATAATATGATCTGAGTATCTGAAAACCGCCTTTTCTCTGAAGGCGGTTTTTTATGATCTCAGCCGCTGGAGATCTGCTCTCTCCCTTGCTTGCTGCGCTACAGGCATTAAAAAAGGGAGCCGCAGCTCCCTTTCGTCCTCAGCCTGAAATTACAGGCTTTCAGTAAAGGTACGAGCAATAACATCACGTTGCTGTTCTGGCGTCAGTGAGTTGAAACGCACCGCATAGCCAGAAACACGGATGGTCAGTTGCGGGTATTTTTCCGGGTTCTTGACCGCATCTTCCAGCGTTTCACGACGCAGCACGTTCACGTTCAGGTGCTGACCACCTTCCACACGCACGGTTGGCTGCATTTCCATCGGCACTTCACGATACTCGATCTGGCCCAGTTCGCTGACTGGAACGATCTGATCTTCAGAATAATCAGCCTTGGCGCACACGCAGCGGGCTTCTGATTTCTCTTCATCCAGCAGCCAGAAAGAGTTCACCAGTGCCTGATTGTTCGCTTTAGTGATTTGAATACCAGTAATCATTGTGTTGCCTCCGTAATAAGGGAGAAAAATTTCTACATTGTCGAAACCCATTGCGAGTTCCGGCTATTTGGTAAAACCAATGTTGTCTTATTGTTCTGTATACCAGCCTGACCGGGTGAGTTCTTTGATTTAAGTCAATTTTTACGGGGTGGGATAATTGGCGTTAAAGGCAAATTTATGTTTTATATCAATTTTACCTTTTTACGGCCTTAAAATTATTTTTGTAAATTTTAAAAAAATTTGTAATTTTTGGCCCACCCAACCTTCGGCGCCAATGCTAAAAGCAGGTTTCACTGTACGAAGGTAAACGGTAAGCTATGCACAGTGAATTACTAACGAAAACAAAGGAGAGCGTTTATGTCCACCTCCCTCACCTGGCATGACGTCATCGGCAAAGAAAAAGAGCAGCCCTATTTTCTTGAAACGCTCGCCTTTGTTGCCGCAGAGCGTCAGTCTGGTAAGACCATTTATCCGCCGCAGAAAGACGTGTTCAATGCCTTCAGGTTTACTGAACTGGCAGATGTCAAAGTGGTGATCCTCGGGCAAGACCCTTACCATGGCCCCAATCAGGCTCATGGCCTGTCGTTTTCCGTGCGCCCTGGCATCCCGGCACCGCCGTCGCTGGTGAATATGTATAAAGAACTGATGACCGATATCCCCGGTTTTGAGCGCCCTGACCACGGTTATCTGCAAAGCTGGGCCGAGCAAGGCGTGCTGCTGCTTAATACCGTATTAACCGTCGAGGCGGGCCGGGCGCACTCTCATGCCAATCTGGGCTGGGAAACCTTTACTGATAAGGTGATTGCCGCGCTGAATGAACACCGTGAGGGATTGGTGTTCCTGTTGTGGGGTTCGCATGCGCAGAAGAAAGGGAATTTTATCGATCGCCAGCGCCATCACGTGCTGAAAGCCCCTCATCCATCACCGCTTTCTGCACATCGTGGTTTTCTCGGCTGCCGCCATTTCTCACAGGCCAACCAGTTGCTTGAACAGCAAGGCTCAGCCCCTATCGACTGGACTCCACGCTTGCCGCAGGAATAAAACTACGTTGCCTATGCCCCTGGCTGGGGCATAGGGAGATCCATGAGCGTCACCACGGCCTAGGTTATCTCCGCTCTTCCCGCTCCACATCAGTGCGCCTGAGCCCGATGTCCCGCAGTTGCGCATCGCTTATTGCCGCCAGAACGTTCCTTGCCGCATGCCTATTCCACCAAGCCCGCTAGCGCAATAACTGCCAAGCACCTTATCTTCTGATTCTGGCAGCACCGAGCCGTTCACTGGGCTCTTCCAATAAGTTATCCATTTCTCCCTTCCCTTCCCTTCCCTTCCCTTCCCTTCGTTTCTCTCACTGCCCATCAGTGTGCCGCTCGGCCCAAAAGGAATACAGATGTAGAGTTTCAATTTTTAAAGCATACAGATAGGAAAAATAGGAAGCTGTATCACAAATAAAGGTGACATCTGTAATGGATTAGCCAAGAAGAGGAAAAAACTTGTAATGAGGTAGGGAAATTGTTGCCGCTAAACAACAAAGGCACCTTGCGGTGCCCTCACTTATCGCCAAAAACTTACGCCTTGGCTTTAGCCACCGCGACCATTGCCGGGCGCAGCAGGCGGCCATTCAGCGTATAGCCTTTCTGCATCACCATCATCACATGGTTCGGTTGATGTTCGTCGGACTCCATCATGCTCATCGCCTGATGCACGTCTGGGTTGAACGGCACATTGGTATCGCCCACCACTTCAATGCCGTACTTGCGTACCGCGTCCAGCAGTGACTTCAGCGTCAGTTCGATACCTTCGATCATCGCAGCCAAATCTGGGTTGTTCTTGTCTGCCAGCTCCAGCGCACGCTCAAGGTTATCGATCACCGGCAGCAGATCGCCTGCAAATTTCTCTAACGCGAATTTGTGTGCTTTTTCAATGTCCAGTTCGGTGCGGCGACGGACGTTTTCCATCTCAGCCTTGGCACGTAACAGGCTGTCACGCTCACGTTGCTGGGCTCCTGCCAGTTGGGCTTCCAGCTCAGTAATGCGTTCGTCGCGCAGATCGACACCTTCCATCATCTCCGGCAGGGTTTCCTCGTGCTGGGCTTGCTGTTCCATCTCTTCCGAGACTTGCTCGTTTGGCGTCTTCTGTTCTTTACTACTCATGGATATCTCCGCGTTTTAGCATTAATCTCGCAACTTGGCTTATTATGGGGATCAAAACCGGGGTTTCAAGTCAGCCGGTCACAATGTGGGGCATAATCCGGCCCCGGTGAGGAAAATCACAACAATGAATAAAAAATTTACCTGTATTGGCATTGTTGGCCACCCGCGTCACCCTTCTGCTTTGGCAACACATGAGATGTTGTTTCACTGGCTGGTCGCCCGTGGCTATTCGGTAATCCTTGAGCGCCAGATCGCCCACGATCTCGGGCTGAAAGACGTGATTACCGGCAGCCTGGCAGATATTGGCCAGCAGGCCGATCTGGCGGTGGTGGTGGGTGGCGATGGCAACATGCTGGGGGCGGCGCGTGTACTGGCGCGTTACGATATCAAGGTGATCGGGGTTAACCGCGGCAATCTGGGCTTCCTGACCGATCTCGATCCTGATAACGCACTGCAGCAACTGGCCGACGTGCTGGAAGGCGAGTATATCGACGAACAGCGGTTCCTGCTGGAAACCATCGTGCATAAAGAGCACCAGCAATGCCGTGTCAGCACCGCGATTAACGAGGTGGTGCTGCACCCGGGCAAAGTGGCGCATATGATCGAGTTTGAAGTGTATATCGATGACCGCTTTGCGTTTTCCCAGCGTTCCGACGGCCTGATCATCGCCACGCCAACCGGCTCTACCGCCTATTCACTTTCCGCCGGTGGGCCAATACTCACGCCTTCTCTGGAAGCCATTGCGCTGGTTCCGATGTTCCCGCACACGCTTTCTGCCCGGCCATTGGTCATCAATGGCAGCAGCACCATCCGGCTGAAGTTTTCCCAGACCGGGCGCGATCTGGAAATCAGTTGCGACAGCCAGATCGCCCTGCCCATACAGGAGGGTGAAGAGGTGCTGATTCGCCGTAGTGACTTCCATCTGAATCTTATTCATCCAAAGGATTACAGCTATTTCAATACATTGAGCACCAAGTTGGGGTGGTCAAAAAAATTGTTCTAAAAATAGCGCCAGCTACTTTACTGTATATAAAACCAGTTTATACTGTATGAAATAACAGTTGTGTTTTTATACACAGGAAGGTCCCTATGCTGGCACAATTAACCATCAGCAATTTTGCTATCGTTCGTGAGTTGGAGATCGACTTTCAACCGGGTATGACGGCGATTACCGGTGAAACCGGTGCCGGTAAGTCGATCGCCATCGATGCGCTTGGCCTGTGTCTCGGCAATCGTGCCGACGGCAAAGTGGTGCGTTTGGGGGCCACCCGTGCCGATATCTGCGCGCGCTTTTCTCTGGCAGATACCCCCTCCGCCCGCGAATGGCTGGAGCAGAATCAGCTTGATGACAGTAACGAATGCCTGCTGCGCCGCGTGATTGGTGCCGATGGCCGTTCACGCGGTTTTATCAACGGCACTGCCGTCCCGCTTTCGCAATTGCGCGAACTGGGCCAACGGCTGATCCAGATCCACGGCCAACATGCACACCAGTTGCTGTTAAAGCCCGAACACCAGAAACAGCTGCTGGATGCCTATGCCAGCGAACCTGCGTTGCAAACGGCCATGCGTCAGGCTTACCACCAGTGGCACCAAAGCTGCCGCGAACTGGCACATCATCAGCAGCAATCCCTCGAACGTGATGCCCGCAAACAACTGCTGCAATATCAACTGAAAGAGCTGAATGAATTTGCCCCGCAGGCGGGTGAATTCGAGCAGATCGATACCGAATACAAACGCCTGGCTAACAGCGGCCAGTTGCTGACGCTAAGCCAGCAGGCATTGCAGCTGCTGGCGGATGATGAAGAGCACAATATGCTCAGCCAGCTTTATAGCACCAAACATCTGTTGACCGAGTTGGCAAGTATGGACGAAAAGCTCAGCGGGCTGTTGGACATGCTCGAAGAAGCGTCGATCCAAATCAGCGAGGCCAGTGACGAACTGCGTCATTACACCGATCGCATGGATCTCGATCCCAACCGGCTGTATGAGCTGGAGCAACGCCTTTCCCGGCAAATCAGCCTGGCGCGCAAACACCATGTTTCGCCAGAAGAGCTCCCCAACCTGCATCAGCAGTTGCTCGATGAACAACAACTGCTCTCCCAGCAGGAAAGCGATCACCAACATCTCAGTGCAGCGGTTGCCCAGCATCACCAGCAAGCGCTGGCACTGGCTGAACAACTGCACCAAAAACGCCAACATTATGCCGCTGAGCTGACCACATTGATTACCGACAGCATGAATACGCTCTCAATGCCGCACGGTAAATTCCAGATTGATGTCCGCTTTGAGCCTGAGTATCTCAGTAGCGAAGGGGCAAGCCGCATCGAGTTTTACGTTTCCACCAACCCGGGGCAACCGTTGCAGCCGTTGGCCAAGGTGGCATCTGGCGGTGAACTTTCCCGTATCGCATTAGCAATTCAGGTGATCACCGCGCGTAAAATGGAAACCCCGGCCTTGATCTTTGATGAAGTTGATGTGGGGATCAGCGGCCCAACCGCTGCCATCGTTGGCCGCCTGCTGCGCCAATTGGGTGAATCAACACAGGTGATGTGCGTCACCCACCTGCCGCAGGTTGCCGGTTGTGGCCATCAGCATTTCTTTGTCAGCAAACAAACCGACGGCACAGAAACCGAAACCCAGATGTCCTCCTTGGACAAACGGGCTCGCTTGCAAGAGCTGGCGCGCCTTCTTGGTGGCAGTGAAGTCACTAAAAATACGCTGGCAAACGCAAAAGAATTGCTGGCTGCATAACTTTTTTACTTTCCTGAGGTCATATTGGAGCCCTGTAAAGGTTTCCAACTGCTGCAAGGTCTATTATCATCGGCATCCTATGCCCTAAAGGAATGTGATTACTATGCGCTGTAAAACGCTGACAGCTGCCGCTGTGGTTCTTGTGATGCTGACTGCAGGCTGTTCTACTTTCGAGAAGGTGGTTTACCGGCCTGATATCAACCAGGGTAACTACCTGACACCTACCGATGTGGCGAAAGTCCACAAAGGAATGACACAACAACAGGTTGCTTATACATTGGGCACACCAATGATGCAGGATCCGTTTGGTTCTCAGACGTGGTTCTACGTGTTCCGCCAGCAACCTGGCCATGAAAAAATTACCCAGCAAACGCTGACGCTGACCTTCGACAGCGCAGGCGTATTGACTGATATACAGAATAAAACCGCGCTGACGGCACAGTAAGCCAAGCCGGAGCTGTCATCCGGCCCGTGAGGGAGTGCAGAACCCGTCACGACAGTTCAGGCTGCAACTCGGAAGATAATATTCTGATAAAAAATAAGGCGCTGAGTGCGCCTTATTTTTTTGCTTTTTCCGCCCGCTGGCGACGTAGTTCTTTAGGATCGGCAATCAATGGCCGATAAATCTCCACCCGGTCACCGTCATTCAGCACATCACCCAATTTTGCGGGGCGGCTGTAGATCCCGACTTTATTGCTGTTTAAATCGATATCACTACGCAGCTCAAGCAACCCAGAGGCCAGGATTGCCTGTTCGACGTTACTGCCCGGCGCTAATTTCACCTGGCGCACATACTGGCGCTCTGGCAGCGCATACACCACCTCGACCTGTATATCAGACACTGTAAATCTCTTTTGCACGCTGAGTGAACGCCTGCACCATATTGCCTGCCAGTTCTTTAAACACTTTGCCGAAAGCCAACTCAATCAGCTTGTTGGTGAATTCAAAATCCAGATGTAATTCAACCTTACAAGCCTCTGGGCTCAACGCGGTGAACTGCCAGCCCCCCATCAGCTTACGGAACGGGCCATCAACCAATTGCATATTGATACGTTGGTTATCATGCAACGTATTACGCGTGGTAAACGTCTTGCTGATACCGGCTTTCGCAACGTCAACCGCCGCGGTCATCTCATTAGGGGAAGCGGCAATCACCCGGCTACCGATGCAACCTGGCAGAAAATCGGGATAAGAATGAACATCATTAACCAACTGATACATCTGCTCGGCGCTGAACGGCACCAATGCAGATCGACTGATCTGGGGCATATCATTTCCTGTGAGGCATAAAACGTACAGATAATACCATTTATCTATCGTCAGACAAAAAATCCGCGGCACATTTAATGGTTCAAAAATCTATGAAATTGCGCAGGTACCGACCGGGAAAGGATTTCTTTCGCTGTCGCATCCAGTATAATGCTTACACTATGACAAAGAAAAAAGCATACAAACCCGGTTCCGCTACCATTGCGCAAAATAAGCGAGCACGTTTTGAATACTTCATCGAAGAAGAGATCGAAGCGGGCTTGGCTCTGCAAGGTTGGGAAGTAAAATCACTGCGTGCTGGCAAAGCTAACATCAGCGACAGCTACGTGATGTTTCGTGACGGTGAAGCCTATCTGTTTGGTGCTACCATCTCGCCACTGAACGTTGCTTCGACTCATGTAGTATGCGATCCCACACGTTCCCGCAAACTGCTGCTGAAAAAGCGTGAGCTTGACTCACTGATTGGCCTCGTTAACCGCGATGGTTACACCCTCGTTGCTTTATCCATGTATTGGAAAAATGCTTGGAGCAAAGTGAAGATCGGTGTTGCCAAAGGTAAGAAAGAACACGATAAGCGCGATGACATCAAAGATCGTGAATGGCAGACGGCGAAAGCCCGTATCATGAAGCATGCCAATCGTTAAGCCGCTGGCTTAACAGGGTAAACTTCTGTTATACTGCTCACAGTTACTTGGGGCTGATTCTGGATTCGACGGGATTTGCGAAGCCCTAGGAGCATGCCGAGGGGCGGTTGGCCTCGTAAAAAGCCGCAAAAAAATAGTCGCAAACGACGAAAACTACGCACTAGCAGCTTAATACCCTGCTTAGAGCCCTCTCTCCCTAGCTTCCGCTCTTAAGACGGGGATCAAGAGAGGTCAAACCCAAAAGAGATCGCGTGGATGTCCTGCCTGGGGCTGAAGCGTTAAATCCAATCAGGCTAGTTTGTTAGTGGCGTGTCCATCCGCAGCTGACCGGCGAATGTAAAGATTGGACTAAGCATGTAGTGCCGACGGTGTAGTAATTTCGGACGGGGGTTCAAATCCCCCCAGCTCCACCAAAATTCTCCATCGGTGATTACCAGAGTCATCCGATGAAGTCCTAAGAGCCCGCACGGCGCAAGCCCTGCGGGCTTTTTTGTGTCTGCAATTTGTCCCGCGAAGTCTGATGCCAACTAATTAAATCCAAACCTTTTAGGCACCTTGTTAGGCACCTCATAAAGCATTATTGTTTTTGAGGTGCCTAAAACTATGGAAACCCGGCAATGGCAAGACAAACCAAACCTCTCTCCGTTAAGGAAATCGAATCTGCCAAACCTAAGGAAGCGGACTATGTGCTCTATGATGGCGATGGCCTTGAGCTACTGATCAAATCCAGCGGGAGTAAAATCTGGCAATTTCGCTACATTCGCCCCGTCACCAAGAAGCGAGCGAAAAAGAGCATTGGCCCCTACCCGTCAGTTACGCTTATATGTTTGAACGCCGGGCCCTTCAACGCCAGAACAACAAAGGACAGGCATACCGTCCACTCACATTTGAGGCGTTGATGGCAATCAAGCACGACGAGCCACCGCGCACAGGAGCTGATTTGTTGGCCTTTATGCTCGAACAACTGGATGTTGTGCAGCAACGGATTAAGAATGATGAGCTCAATTCTTGGAAACTTTTTTACAAGGACGATGGTAGTACGCCACAGGGAGAAGAATGTTGCCGAGATCGTTTGATTGGTATGCTTGAAAATACAGGGGGAAGTATCCGATACGTTCCCGAAAGTCGCGTTGTAGATCAAAAACGCGTGGATATCATGTGTGAAACCATGGATTTCAACCTCCCTATAGAAATCAAAAGTTCCTGGAATCGGCAACTTTGGAGCGCAGCAGACCAGCAGCTCCATGACGGATATGTCAGCTTTCATAAAGGCTCAAAGTTAGGCATATACTTGGTATTGTGGTTTGGCGATCAACCCAAGAAACCTCCCCGCCCAGCAGATAAAAGTCCGCTCCCCAGCTCCCCGGAGCAACTAAAGACGATGCTCGAAGAACGTAGCGAGGCCGTTAAGACGGGACGCGTAAAGGTGATGGTAATGGATATGACGCGCAGCCATTAAAGTTACAAGTACTCTCTAAACCTATATTACCAACTGATCGTTCGATCTAACACTGGGGATAGCTCACAGCAATTAAGAGCATTAGTGTAATTACCAGCTTCTTGTAGATACAATGCTCCCCCCAAGCAAGAGCACAAAATTATCACTTAAACCATTGTTAAATAGATAAAAAATGTTGTATAACTAGCTTAATGAATTTATGAACAGGCTTACTGGAAAGCCTTGGAAGTGATTCCTTGGGTGTGGGTTAAATTCCCATCCTGTTCACCCATTTTTCTGGAGTAATGATGAAATATTGCGTCAGACTTGAATGGTTAGTTATCACAAAATTACCATATTCAAATATCTACAACTCTGGCGATAATAAGATATTATTCAACCCTAAAAGTGGTAGGAATTTCCTCAGAGGGATCGGTGGAAATATTTGCTCTCAGTATTCTCCTATAGTATTAGAGCCAACAGCACTTTTTCATTCCACGCTATCAACCTTCAGAGAACAGTATGAGTTTACAGGGAAAAGATTTCCATATGTATCAAGCACTTTACTCCCCGGAATTTCAGCGCGAGTAAACATCAATCTTCATCTATTTGATAATGTCTTGTGTGTTAAAGTGTCTATTAATGACACAGAGATAGACGTGGATAAAAACTTTTCATTTAAGAATATTCAGGATCTCAATAAAAATAATAACATAGCAA
The DNA here is from genome assembly GCF_037199905.1 of Serratia sp. MMO-28. Classification (NCBI taxonomy): domain Bacteria; kingdom Pseudomonadati; phylum Pseudomonadota; class Gammaproteobacteria; order Enterobacterales; family Yersiniaceae; genus Serratia; species Serratia sp. MMO-28. The sequence goes on along the minus strand of NZ_JBBCVB010000023.1, from coordinate 49,013 downwards.
AATTAATTAAAAAGATTATTGCAATGATTCTTGATGGGAATCGCAACGCAGTACCTATTGGAACATTACCTAAAATATACCCAGCAATTAGAATTGTTCCACAAGAAAAAGAACACCATAATTGGAAGCTAGAAATGGTGGAATTAGTAACACGTCATGAAAAATTACTTAATTCTGTTGCGGATTTAGTTTTAGAAAAAAACAACGCTCATCAAGTTGATCAATCGCTTATATTGATCGACAAGCAAGGAATTGTTTCATATGTACCTTATGCTGCACCTGAAACAGCCTCAGGAAATCTTCAGAGATATAAAAACTCGGTATCCATATTAGAGCTTGCAGCTATATTAAAAGCACAAATTGAATCATATCAAGTATTGGGTGAAAGAGAAAGTCAGTTAATTAACAATCCTGATGAAGCTATTCCTGACAGTGTTTCCTCACAAAAAGTTTGGACTTTAGTTAATAAAGAGTTGAAGCTTGCAGCCACTTTACAAAGAAATAATAAAAAAATGAATAATTCGCCTATAAAACGTAAGATACTTTTAGTTACTGTAACAGGTATAGAGAGTAAAGCTATTATAAATAATGTATTCCAAATTACCCAGAAAAAATATACATCTTTTACTATTAAGGATACTTCTTATCAGGCTCTTGGGATCATTGGTCAGTCCGAATGCTTTTTATGCATGTCTGAAATGGGGAGTAGTGGTGTTGGGGGGTCCCATACCTCCGTTGATAAAGCAATTCAGAATCTTAATCCAGATGCAGTTATCATGGTAGGTATTGCTTTTGGAGTTGATGAGAATTCACAGTCTGTCGGAGACATACTAGTTTCGCAACAACTTCAATTGTATGATTTACAGAGAATTAATGCAGACAGCTCAATAACGCTCAGGGGCGATAAACCGCATGCATCGTCTAAAATCATAGGCTGGGTTCGTAATGCAATGCTTAGCTGGCCGGATAGCAATGCAAAAGTTGATGTCGGTTTGATTTTGAGTGGGGAAAAATTAGTAGATAATTTCAACTATCGTGATGAGTTGAAGAGATTGGTACCCACCGCCTTAGGTGGTGAAATGGAAGGGACTGGAGTATATTCAGCATGTTTAAATGAAAAGAAAGACTGGATTTTAATCAAAGCAATCTGCGATTGGGCTGACGGAAATAAAAGCGAGAATAAAAAATCACAACAAAACTTAGCTGCAAATAATGCTGCCGAATTTGTTGTTCATTTACTAAACTCCTTGGAAAGCTAGCCTTAGCGAAAGAAAAGAGTCTACAGTTTCCGCACATGGCACAGAACAAACTATGGCATATATTACTTTGATAAAACCACTGATTCTCTGCTAATACTGCAAATAATTTCAGACAGATATCATCTCAATGAGTTCCCCGCATCCTTACCGGATCGCGGGGATTTTTTATTTTCACTCTGAGATATCTGTATGAGCAAATCTGACGGCCTTCAGGCCATCGAGAAGCCGCTGGCTTCCCTCCCTGCCACTGTTCGAAATCTTATTCTCGACCACTTTCACACACTCACCAGATACGAACCTGTGATTGGCATCATGGGGAAAACGGGAGCGAGAAAAAGCAGTCTCTGTAACGCACTATTTGCTGCCAACATTACTTCAGTGAGTGATGTCACCACCTGTACCCGAGAGGCACTACGCTTTCGTCTTTACAGCGGCGAGCACAGCCTGATACTGGTCGACTTGCCCAGCGTTGGCGAGAGTCAAATGCACGATGAGGATTACGAAGCTCTGTACCGCAATATTCTTCCTGAGCTGGATCTGATCCTGTGGGTTATCAAAGATGGGTACACGATTATGGAAGAAAGCTAGTTATGGCATGCCTAGCACGCCCTCTATCCCACAATGAAATCCTCAAAGCCAAGCCTCAAGACAAATACTACACGCTGGCGATGGCCTGTTTCTACTGATCAGAGCAACGGCAAAAAACTTTGGTGGCGAAGCCGATTAGCTGCCCGAATGCGAAGCAAACTGAGTGAAAGCGATCACGAATCGCTTTCGTCTATCAATTAGCGGTTATCGATCTTTATAACCTATTGCAAGCTGACGCAACAGGGCATTTATAGTTTCAGGGTATAAACCGCATACAATCCAAAGCAAGGGAAATTGTATTTGTTCTCCTTCCGGCCTGCTTGCGAGCCTCATCTTTCACATCGTTTAATCAAACTGCGAAACCGGCTCGGCCGGTTTTTTGTGCGGGCTGGCTACCACTGCTATCGGATAACTCAACACTCACTAATATACTAATTTATATATAAAAAAATCAAAAAGTGTGATCGACTTTCCTATGAATCTTTTTTTCTTGGCAGCTTTACCGTAACGTAATGCCTATGCCCCACACCACAGGATTGATGATGACCGCACGAATACCAACCACTGTTTTTACTATATGCGTCTCTATGAGTGACTGGACATATTGCACTGATGAGCACGGCCCTTTTTTCCCCAATGCAGATTTAAAAGCAACGCTGGAGGCCATACACATCAATCTCAATCTCTGTGGTCTATGCGATTACTATTTTGACGATATTGCGGTAGGGACGGGTGACATTCTGGTGTTCAAATCATCAAAACTTACAGATACCTACTTCATCGCAGATCTGTATCGTGGAATGACCGATCAGGTGGATAGTGTCACTTTTTACATCAAGTGCCCTCACCAAGAGGTTATGGAGCAAATAAAATATTATCTACGATGCTTCTTCGATAAGGCTGATTGTCAATTAGCCTATGAGGAAAACAGCGCATCAATAGTGGTCAATAACATTGTTAAGAGCAAATCAGGTGGTGTTTACTGTGTCATAGAAGAAACGGATTACAGGCAAAAAGTTATTTTCAATCTGGATGTTTTATTAATTAAACGATAATCATCAGCATGGAAGGGTTACCACTGCCCTCACAATTCATTGGTCGTGGCCAAGGTGACGATGCTTTATTTGAAATACTGGATGGAAGCGGCCACCGTGGCCAATCACCATTTTTATTCGAGCCTTCATGAATGGGCTGAGAAGCGCATGCAACCAGAACATGAGGAATGGAAAAATTGATAAGGTACTTCGTAATTATCAATGACCGATTTGGCCGTGAAGTGAGAATTAAAACCGCGCTCACAAATTCCCCCAGCCAGGTAATTTTTTCACTTTCCTTAGCCAGTAGTAATATAAAGCCATCCACAAACCAAAAAACAGCCCAGCAAAGCAACTCGTCTGCAACGCCATTAATGCGCCACAACCTTCACTTTTCCAGAGTGTAAACCACATAAATGTGCCCCACAGAGAGCCAAAAAAGCCACCAAAGCAAAGTACATTCAGCCAGAACGGCGCAAAAGGTGGCGGTGGAACGTTGATCCCCAATTTCCACAACAAGCGCGTGAGCAGTGGCGCGCAGCTGCTCCGCCACATTTTTTTCTCTTCCATCAATGCCAATGCACGTCTTTTCTTTTCATCAAAGGTCATAATCGGAACTCCCGTCACTTCGCCGCCCCAAAAGATGCCTGTAAAATACCCTTTTTGGTTATGTGTATTTATACAAGGAGCATTAATTAAATGAAGAAAATGATAATAGTTGCCGCCACTCTTTCCTTGGGCCTTACCCACTTTATCGCGGCTGCTGAGCCCCTGTCCATTGAGCCGGGCTTGTGGCGCGACGGCGGTACCATAATGATCAACGGGCAAGCCCTAACTAACTCACCCGAGGATGATGAAGATGAAGAGTGCGTGTCAGCCGAGCAAGCTAAAGATTTGCGTGCTGCAATGGCGTCAAGCTATAAAGATTCTGGCTGCGAAATCACCTCATGGGACAGGGCTCCGGGAGATAAGCTGGAGATTGGGCTGGCGTGCGTTAACGAAGAGGGGAAATCCAAAGGCAAACTCAGCGGTGTATACACCAGCACCAGCTACGATCTCAAAGGGCGCCTGGATGGCACTCATATCCATGCAGGCCCATATTTTCTCGATATGCATATGTATGGAAAACGAATTGGCGAATGTCATTAATCCGTATTCGCACTAAAAGACGTTCCCCCTTTTGAGACTCAGAGTTGTTGGCTGCGCCAGTCAATCTGGCGCACTGTTCCCACAACGCCCCCATCCCTTTAACACACCAACCCACACAGGGAAAAACAGTCTTATGCAAATTTAGGGTTTATGGCACCCAAAGTCGCAAACAGTGAAGTTAAGCAGGACTTTTCGAGCAGATCTCGCTATAACGAAACGGTATTTCATTTTTCTTTTAAAAGGGATGTTTTGTGGAACGCAGTCCGCTTCTTTTCACCAACAAAAAATTTGTCTTCTTCGGTGCCACCTTCTGCTGTCTCCTGTGGGGAAGCGCCTACCCGGCGATCAAAAACGGTTATGAGCTATTTAATATCTCGCCAGATGATATCCCCAGCAAAATGGTGTTTGCCGGTTATCGCTTTTTGCTGGCTGGGCTCGTACTGTTGATGTTTGCCGTTGCCAGCGGCAAATCAATCACCAACATGAAACCGCTGCATTACAAGCAGATGACTATCTTGGGCTTAACCCAAACGTCGCTGCAGTACGTGTTCTTCTACATTGGCTTGGCGTATACCACCGGGGTCGCGGGTTCTATCATGAATGCGACCAGCACCTTCTTCAGCGTGCTGCTGGCGCATTACCTCTACCAAAACGATCGGTTAAGCTTCAATAAAATCATTGGCTGCGTGCTGGGTTTTGTGGGGGTGATGGTGGTCAATTTCAGCCCCGACCTCACCTTCACCTTCACGCTGATGGGCGAAGGTTGCGTGGTGCTGGCCGCCTTTATCCTCTCGGCGGCGACGATTTACGGCAAACGCATCTCTCAACATATCGACAGCACGGTGATGACCGGCTATCAGCTTGCTATCGGCGGCCTGGTGCTGACGCTGGGCGGCTATCTCTTTGGCGGTAAATTGACAGAATTCGGTTGGCAGGCGTTGCTGCTATTAGGCTATCTGGTTCTGCTGTCATCGGTGGCGTTTGCCCTGTGGAGCTTGCTGTTAAAGTACAACCGTGTCGGCATGGTCGCCCCCTTTAACTTCCTGATCCCGGTGTCGGGTGCCGTCCTTTCCGCTATCTTCCTCAATGAAAGCATTATGGAGTGGCGCAACGTTCTGGCTCTGCTGCTGGTGTGCAGCGGTATTTGGCTGGTAAACCGGATTAAACAGGTCTAAGCCACCGCTTTGCGCGGTAAGCCTGCAAACTTGCCGCGTTGCTTCCTTTCTCCACGAACAGCGCCTTTTGCCGATAACGCAAAAACCCCGCGGCAAAATCCTTGTTGCAACGGGGGAGGGTTGTCAATGTAATGCTTGGGGTCGGTGATAACGCGGGTCATGAACCCGCGTTATTGGCTCTTAATGGCTCACCCTTATAACTTGCGGCGGTTCACTCAGTTCTTGTGTCATCAACAGAAATAAACCTACCCGCCACTATTTTCGCAATATTTTCTGCAAACGCTCCTGCTGCCAGCGGGTCAACCAGTCTTGCAAGAAAAAGACCTTTGCTCCTTGGAGCAGAATAAACATCCCCCAGATGGCCAACGGCCAGATAAACCAGACGCTGGCCGGGGTGATGAAACGGTTGATGGCGTACAGGAACAGGTTCACCACCATATAAACCAGCAGGTTACGGTAGAAGCCGCTCTCTGCGGCAACCCTGGCCTTGGCTCTTTCAATCTGCTGATCCAGGGCATTATCGCGCTGCTCAATATAGGGCTGCTCACCGTTGCCAGAAATCTCTGTCACGCTGATGTTAAAAACGGCAGCAATCGCGCTGAGTGTCTCTAGGCTGGCCTGCTCACCATTCTCGATACGCTGTATGGTGCGCACGCTGAGGGACGAAAGCTCCGCTAGTTGTTCCTGTGACCAGGCTCTGGAAAGCCGCAGTTGTTTAATGCAATTCTGGCTCATGGACATCATCCTTTATAGGCGAATAGAAACTGTGCGCACTATGCAATGAAGCCACGCGCAACAACAGGTCAGCAACCCGACAGTAACCTGACACCTTGCCGACAGCATGAGTAAAGCACAATTCAGCCGCTTGGATAATACGTAGGAAGGCCCGTTTACCATGCAAAGAGCAAGCAGAAGTGATTTGTCACAACGGGCACTGGTAAAATTTTTACCTGCGCGTTATCGCCACCGTTGGCAGGTTGCGTGCATGATCGCTCCCCCTTACCGCGAGGAGCGATTTTCCACACAAACGCTTAACTGGCCGTTAGCGGTTCTGCCCGCCGTGGTTTAACCACCAGCGGCAACAGCAAAAACGCAGAAGCCAAGGTCGTTGCCGACAGCACCACAAAGAAGCCATCCCAACTCCAGGTTTCGAGCACTTCAGCCAGCGGCCAACCAGATAGCCCTGCGCCCAGGTAACCAAAAATACCGACAAACCCGGTTGCCGCCCCGGCAGAATCTTTATGTGCAGATTCTGCCGCCGCGATACCAATCAGCATCTGCGGGCCAAAGATAAAAAAGCCGATAAAGAAGAAACAGGTGGCATTAAACAGATAGCTATCGATGCGCAACAGCCAAATTAACAGCACGCTGACAAAAATGCCGAGCATAAAAATGATATTCATCGGCACCCGGTTACCGGCAAACAGCTTATCCGAGCCCCAACCGGCCACGATGGTGCCGATAAAGCCACCAATCTCTAGCATGGTCAGCGAAGAGTTGGCTTTCACCAGCGAATAGCCGTGATTCTGTATCAGATACAGGTTCCCCCAGTCGTTAATGCCGATGCGCACCACATAGACAAACACATAGGAGATCGCCAACAGCCAGATATATTTATTGGTGAAAATATAGCGTTTTAAGATCGCCATCAGCGGCAGTTTGGCGCTGGCCTGCTCCTGATCGAGCTCTTGCGCATCCTGCCGCCACTGCCCCACGGTCGGCAGGCCCATGGCTACCGGGCGATCGCGCAGGCGAAAGCAAAGGAAGCAACCGCCCACAATCGCAATAAACCCTGGCACGATCATCCCGTAGCGCCAGCCGTAATTCACCGCCAATACCCCTGCCAGCAGAGGGATCACCGCCCCGCCGACGTTGTGCGACGTATTACAGATGGCCCACCAGAATCCCCGTTCATTACGCGAATACCAGGTCGTGAGCAGTTTGGAGCAAGGAGCCCATCCAAAGCCTTGGAAAAACGCATTGGCGATCCAGAACACCGTCAGGGCAAACAGCGAAGAACTGAAGCCAAACAGGATGTTGATCACCCCTGTCAGGATCAGCCCGATGCCCATAAAATAGCGCGGGTTAGCGGCGTCGCTCAGCACTCCCGAGATAAAACGTGAGGCGCCGTACATAAAGTAGAACAGCGTCCCCATCAGGCCAACATCCGCCACGGTCAGCCCCAGATCTTTCAGCATCTCGGGCATCACGTAGTTAAAGCTTTTGCGGGTGAAGTAATACACCGCATAGCCGACGTACATACCGAGCATGATATGAATACGCCAGTAACGGTAGGTGCGGTTAACCTGCTCGGTCTCGGCGATTGCTGGCTGCTCCGGTGCTGATTTCATCCATTTGATCATCATATTCACCTGTCATGCGAGAGAGTTAGGCTGTGAACTGCTGTGATGGGTGAGCGCCGCCAGCACCTGCGCATGCAGTTGCGGATCGCCCGCGGCAACAACGGTGGATTTGGAATACAGGGTGAGCGGCTCGCCGTACCAATCGGTGATTTTGCCGCCTGCCCCTTCGATGATCGGCACCATGGCGCAGTAATCGACCTCGCGCATACCGCCGCTGTCGACGCTGAGATCGATACGGCCTGAGGCCAGGCAACCATAGGCATAACAAGCGGCTCCGTAGATCCGCCATTTGCTGGCTTTGAGCAGATGGTTGTAGCCCGCCCGATGTTCAGGCAGCACAAACTCGGTATTGCTGGTGGACATCAGGGCATCAGCCAGATGTTTACAGGGGCGGGTGGTGATCACACGGCCATTCAGCGTGCTGGGCTGCCCGGCAACGCCGACCCAGCGTTCATCCAGCGCCGGGATATCAATGATCCCAACCACCGGCCGGCCATGGTGGCACAGCGCCAGCAGCGTGCCGTAAACCGGAACGCCCGCGATAAACTGTTTGGTGCCATCGATGGGATCGATCACCCATACCCACTCTTCGTTTTGCGCTTCGGCACCGAACTCTTCCCCCAAAATGCCATGGGTAGGAAATGCCTGGTTTAACTGCTCGCGAATTAACTGCTCGGTTTGCTGATCAATGAGGGTGACCGGGCTGAGATCGTCTTTGGTAGCAAATTCGCGGCCGCCGTAAAGGTAGCGCTGGCGTTCTTGTTTCAGTAACTGACGAGTCCGATCGGCGATGGATTCAGCTACCTGAGTGAAATGCTTCAGTTCCATATTGATGCTCCCAGTTGCAGGTTCTTGTGAACAACGTTGCGGCTGACAGACTCTGTTTAACGGAAGGGAAAAGCCGCCGATGAGTGAAACATCTAACGTTTATATGTATGTTTTTTGTTTGTTTTTTGTTAAACAGAATCATCACTATGGTATTGAAGGGGGTCAGATGCTTGAGGGATTTCTTTAGCGAAGATGGCGAAATTGGCATAACGGTGGGCAAAAACCGCTTCAGGCCAGTATTAACCCGGGGTTAAAAACTCTGCGTGCATTTAACGGATAAATAATTTAGAATTTTCTAAATTTAGAGTTTACTAAAATAATGATGACAACAAACCAAGACCTGCAAGCACTGCTCGCCAGCGCCGATGCTGCATCAAAACTGCTTAAAGCCATGAGCAATCCTCACCGCCTACTGATCCTTTGTATGCTGGTGGATTCCCCTGGCACGGGCGCGGGCGAATTGGCCGCCATCACGGGGTTGAGCCCGTCGGCAACCTCGCAGCATCTGGCCAGAATGCGTGATGAAGGGTTGATTGAAAACGCCAGAGATGGGCAACGCATTAACTACTTCATCAAAAACACCGCCGTGCAGGAAATTATCAGCACGCTAAAAGCCATCTATTGCCCATGAGGATGATATGAACGTAGAAACGATAACGTCACAAGACGCGCAACAGCGGCTAAAGCAAGGGGCACGCTTATTCGACATCCGCGATGCCGATGAATATGCCCATGAGCATATTGCCCAAGCCTGTCTGCTCTCTCTGTCGATGATTGAAAAAGGTGAAAAACCGCAGCCGCTCTGCGAGCAGGATGTGGTTATTTTCCACTGCCAGTCCGGCAAGCGCACCGCGCAGAATGCGGCAGTGCTGGCAACCGCCGCGTCACCGGCCAAGGTTTATCTGCTCGAAGGCGGCATCAACGGCTGGAAACAGCAAGGATTGGAGGTAGTGAAAGATAAAAATCAGCCGCTGCCGCTGATGCGCCAGGTGCAGATTGCCGCAGGCTCGCTGATTCTGCTGGGTGCGGCCTTAGGCTACACGCTCACCCCGCTGTTCTTCCTGCTGCCCAGCTTTGTTGGCGCAGGGTTGCTGTTTGCCGGGCTCAGCGGCTTTTGCGGCATGGCGACGTTGTTAGCCAAGATGCCCTGGAACCAGCAGCGCACCTAGCCTGCCGCCAAGTGGCCCCTTTGGTCACCTTATGCTGCCGGTTTCAAAAATCGTATCTCTCTGCCCACACTAGAAAAAGTGTGAACTTGTTCTAGTCTTTACTAGGTACAACCACATCATTCCGTAGTGGCTAAGGGGTTCACGATGAGCGAAAGTTTAAAAGACAGCACCATTCTGTTGTCCAGAATACTGCTGATGGTTTTGTTTATTGTTTTCGGTTGGATGAAGCTGACCAACTTTGGTGCCACGGTAACGGCGATGGAGGGCTACGGCACCCCGCTGCCCTATCTGGCTGCGATCATTTCTGTGGTGGTTGAGTTTATTTTCGGTATTGCCATTGTCCTGGGGGCTTTTACCCGGCCGCTGGCCATTATTTATGCGGTCTATGTGCTGGGCACGGCTCTGATCGGCCATCCATTCTGGCGGATGACCGGGCCAGAAATGCTCGGCAACGAGATTAATTTCTTTAAAAACATCAGTATTATCGCTGGGTTACTGCTGCTCTCGGTCACCGGCGCGGGCCGTTTCTCACTGGACCATAAGTGGTTTAAACAGTAATTTTTTACTGCCAACGGCGTTTAACCGCGCCGTTGGCTTTGCCTTTTAACGTGGCTTCAGGCAGTTCTGCTCTTTCCATCCGTACAACCACGCCAACGCCCGATAAAACTCCTGCTGCGATTTGCCTTGCCACAACAGGTTGCGCACCGAACGCTCAACATCTTTGGCATGATACAGCCGCCCCATTTCACGGGTAGACCAAACGATGCGTGTTCTGGCGCAAAAACGACATTCCTTCCGGTGTGCGACAACGCTTTCTCAATCAGCCGATCGGCAATTTCGCCGGAGAAAACGCTTAACGGCTGCGTTTGGCGTGGCGTTCGAAGTTATCGGCCTTCGCCGCAGCAGATTTGCGCAGCGTCACATAGCAGGCACCGTCACCACCGTCGCGCGGCAGCGCCCGGCAAAAGGCCTGCACCTGCTCAAACTGTGCCAGCCATTTGGCCACGTAGCTGCGCACGATATTCGCGTGGCTCTGCTCTTCCCGCCCGCGGCCATGTACGATCAGCAGCGAACGCAAGCTCGCCTGCTGCGCCTGCATAATAAAGCGGAACAGCTCCTGGCGGCAGGTTTCTACCGGGCGCTTCAGCAGATTCAGGCTGGCCTGTGGCGGGTAGTGCCCGCTGCGCAGTTTGTCCAGCACGCCCTGCTGAATGCCTTCCCCCTTGTATTCCAACGGGATATCGCACGCAATAATGTCGAGAAAGCCGGTACTGAGGAAGTTTTCCAACTGTAACGCCTGCGCTTCGCGGCGGGCGCGTTTGTCGATGGGATCTTGCGGTTTAAAATACAGCGTCTGCTGCCCCTCGGCTAACGGGGTTACATCGGCCATGGCCTGCTCAAAAAAACCTTTGTCTTCGTTGCTCATTTCGCGTCACTCTCGGGGGAAGTTATGCCAACCAATAAACGACCTGAGGATCCTTGTGATGGGGAGAATAAAGAGGATTGTAAAACGCCCCGCACAGGTTGCAAGCCAGGAATTACCCGCAACGGGTGAGCTTCTGAGCCATTTTCGTTATACTGCAGGCCATCATCGAGTGCCGCAAAGGGAAAAAACCATGACAATGCGTGAACTGGATATCCAGTTTCAGAATGCAATGAATGAGTTGCAGGCCAGCTTTGAAAAACAGCACCGCGAATGGCAGCAAAGCTATCAGGCTTTGCAACAACAATTAGAAGCAGCCCAACAGCGAGAAATGGCACTGCGGATGCAGAATGAGCAACTGATGCGCAAACTGAGCACCGCCAGTTCCGTGCCGGAGCAACATGCGCTGATCAAGCAGATCAAAATGCTGGGGGCGCACCTGGATGCCCTGGCAAAAGACGCCGCCACCTTCAATCGCTATGCCCATAATCAGCAACACGCCAGCGGCAATTTCAGCGGCGAGCAACACGGATAATTTCAGGCGCTGTTTGCAGCGTCTCCTGCCAACTGCTGGCGCTCCAAAACGGTAAGACATCATCAATGACGTGGATCATCATCGCCGCCCTGATCGTAGTATTTATTATTGGTTACCGCATTCTGACTTCCGACACCCGCAAAGCGGTAGATTCGCTGGCACACCTGCTGAAAGTCAAACCGATGCTGATTGAGTCGATGCTGCAAGAAATGGGCAACCGCAACAGCCAGACGTTTATCCGCATGCTGAACAACGGCTACACCGAAGAGATGCATCAGGCCGCCTATCTTCTGTTTATCTATCTGACGTTTATCAAGCAGGCAGACGACGAACAGATTGGCCTGTGGCGCGAAGCGCTGTTGCGCGCCGGGCTGTCGCCAGAGCTGCATGCCGAGCACACGGAGGCCGCGCTGTTTTATTTCGCCGATCTGGATTTGGATGCGTTCGAACTGGCACAGTTCCGCCGCGCCTATAACGAGCGCTATAACCGCGAAGCCTTGGCTAATTGGTAAGTTTTCCCCGGTAAACGATGGGGATAGACAGCAGAAATAACAAAGAAAACCCGACGTCACCCAACCTCAAAGACTGCTGGTCAGGAACAGTTCCCAGGCAGTGGCCAGGCCACACAGCGTTACGGCACTGAAGATCACTTCAAACAGATAGCGGTTAATCATGATGACGTAACCTCAAAAGAAGACACCCGGAGAACCGGGTGTCAGGATATTTCACTGATGACGCGGAACCGTTAGCGGCTCCGCAGTCTTCACTTACTTAGCGGCTGGAGCAGCGGCTTTTTTGCTGGCTTTGTGGTGCTTTTTAGCTGCCTGAGCTTTTTGCTCTGGGGCTTTCTTGCTGTGTTTCTTGGCTTTAGCGGCCTGAGCTTTCTGATCTACAGCGGCTTTTTTGGTAGCTTTCTTGTGTTCTTTCTTATGATGAGTCGCTTTTGCAGGCGCTTTGTCACCACTTGCAGGAGCGGCCATGGTATCAGTCGCCGCTGGGGCAGCCGCCGGTGCTGCAGTATCAGCAGCGAAAGCAATTGAAGACAGACCCATAGTGGCAGCAACGATCAGCGCTAATACTTTTTTCATCTTTAATTCCTCAGAGAGTGTTTTTTCGGTAAGCCCCGTTTGGGCCGTTGAACAGATAATAAAGGAATCAATTCAGTACTTCCGTGAGTGATTGGTTTCGCCGAGTAACCAAATGTACAGAGCTCGTGAACCCTGTAGGCAAAGTTTGTTTAGTTCCATGATCCCAATCGCTGCCAACGGTGACTTTATCGCTGCCGGTTGCTGAAGATGGCCGATAGCGTGCCGAGATAATGACGAACTTTCCGCGCTCGCGCGCACAGGTCAAAAAATGGTCTATACTGAGGAGATATATGCGAAACGGAGAATCGAATGTTCAAGAAAGCCGAAAAAGTCGAACGAGACATCGATGAGGACGTAGCCCTGCTGGCCGATACGCTGGATGAGGTACTACGCGATTCCGCCAGCAAAACCAAAGAGGAGATAAGCGAACTGCACCGCAAGGCAAAAGGCGTTTTACGTGATGCCCGTGCGCGCTTCAACGACTCCAGCAGCCTGACGCAGCATGCACGTGACATGGCAGATCATGCCAATAGCTATGTGCGAGACAAACCCTGGCAGGGTGTCGGTATCGGTGCCGCCGTTGGCATCGTCATCGGCCTCCTGCTCGCCCGGCGTTAAACACCCCCTGTAGCTAAAAAGATGAAATAGATGTGCGTCTGGCCCACGGGAAACCGTGGGCCGTTTAGTTTTATACCCTTCATACTTCAAGTTGCTTGGGTATAGTAATACCCCAATTCTCTCTGGCTGCGGATCGCCAGCACAAGCGCCGTGTCGATATTGGGAATATAGCGGTAAAGTGCCACATAACCTCTGGCTTGATAACCAATCACCAGTTCACGCATCCCTTTATTTACCACTCGGCCGATCAGAGGGTTATGTTCCAGGACGGAAATAGCCTGAATAATCTCCTGGATCCTCAATATTCCCTTAAAAAACCCCGCCGGAAGGCAGGGTAATTCACACATCAGAAGAAATGTGCCAACGCCAGCAGCGACAACGAAACGTTAATCGCACCACCGATACGCGTGGCGATCTGGGCGAATGGCATCAGTGACATACGGTTACCCGCAGTCAGGATCGCCACATCCCCCGTTCCTCCCTGCCCGCTCTGGCAACAGGAAACGATGGCCACATCGATCGGGTACATACCAATCTTCTTGCCGACCAAGAAACCAGTGCCCACCAGCGCGCACACCGTTGTCACAATCACAATCAAGTTCTGCACGGTGAAGGCATTGACCAGTTCCTGCCACGGTGTGATCGCCACCCCCACGGCAAACAGAATGGGATAAGTCACCGCCGTACGGAAAAACTTATATACCACCTGCGAACCTTGCTGAATGCGCGGAGAGACCCCGTGCGCCAGCTTCACCGCCACGGCGGCAAACAGCATACCAACCGGCGCAGGCAGGCCAATCAGCCGGTTCAGCAACATCCCGACCATATACAGCAGGATCGCCAGCAGGGCACCACAGGCAATGGTGCTCACATCCACGCTCTTAGCGCTGGCCTGCTCGGCCACCGGCATCTCGCTCTCCCCCTGTTTGCTTGGCATCAGGCTGCCTTCGCCAGTTAAATGCGGGTAACGTTTCCCCATCTGGTTGAGCAAACCCGCGATCACAATGGCGGTCAGGCCGCCCAACATCACGATCGGCAGAATGCGCCCCAGTGCCACACCCTGCTCCATATGCAAGATAGCGGCATAGCCCATCGACAACGGAATCGCCCCTTCCCCGACGCCACCGGCCATGATCGGCAGGATCAGGAAGAAGAAAATCTGGAACGGATCCAGGCCAAGCACCATACCGACCCCCATCCCAACCAGCATGCCGACAACTTCGCCACACAGCATAGGCACAAAGATCCGCAAGAACCCCTGAATCAGCACCTGGCGATTCATACTCATAATACTGCCGACGATAATGCAGCAGATGTAGAGATAAAGAATATTGGTCGACTTATAGAATTTGGTGGTGGACTCCACCACCACATCCGGCAGCAGACCATAATGCACCAGCGCGGAAGGAATAAAGGTGGCACAGATGGCTGCGGCCCCCATTTTCCCCACCAGCGGTAAACGCTTACCGAACTCACCACAGGCAAAACCGAAGAAGGCCAGCGTGGCCACCATCACCACGATATCGCTGGGTAATTTACCTGCCAGACAGTCCAGTAAAATAAGCACCCCAGCCAGAATAAAGAATGGCAGCGGAATAATGCCTATTTGGTAATTATCCAGAATATGCCACCACTTTTCGCGCAGCGAACGCGGGGGCGTTTTATCTTTGGCAACGAGGTAGGAATCATCGGTTGTGCTCATAATCTGGCCTCTTATTTATTTGTCCGGCCATCATAGAGAAATGCACAGATTAACCGCTGTGATTATGTTCAAAGTTAAACAGGGTTTTTAATGGTGGTTATGGTTTCTATGGTGTTAATAGGCTTTATGTAAAATAACGCGTGGAGTTAATGGTGTTAACAATACTGCCATTTTAAATTTTACTGGCTTTATTGCACGACGATGCACTCATTAACCCGCACTATAAAGCTGCGCAGGCAGTCACAACGTGATCAGGGGCAAGATTACTTTAACGATGTCTCATGATAGGGTAAGTGCTCAAACAGACTTCAGGGCCAGCAGCAAACCATGTGGATAAAACTCTCATTTCAGATCAAACTGTTTCTCTGCCTGGTGGCCTTTTCCTCCCTGCTGTTGACGTTAATTGGCGCTTACACCTACTACCAACTGGATGCCCAGTTGCACCGCGATCTCGGGGCTCGCGCCCAGGTACAGGCACGGGAAATTGCCCTGATCCCGACGCTGGTCGATACGGTAAAGAATAATGATACCGACGGTATTGCCGCGCTGATGAATAAAATCCGTGCCAGCAGCGATGCCAGTTATATTGTGATCGGTGATAATCACACCATGCACCTTTACCATTCCGAACACAGTAACTTGCTGGGCACGCCGATGATCGGGGGGGATAATAAAGAGGTATTGGAAGGAAAAAGCATTATTTCTATCCGCAAGGGGGGAATTGGCGTTTCATTACGCAGCAAAGCCCCGATTATGGATGAAAATAACCAGGTAATTGGCATTGTCTCGGTGGGCTATCTGAAATCCCATATCGACAGTTTAAATGCCCGCACCCTGACGCAAATTGTCGGATCCATTGTCCTGCTATTAATCGCTTTATTTATTTTCTCCTGGTTATTATCCAAAAATTTAAAACGTCAGATGTTTTCCCTGGAGCCCAAAGAGATTGCGCTGCTGGTGCGTCAGCAAAAAGCCCTGCTGGAGGCCATTTATGAAGGGGTGATCGCCGTTGATCCACAGTTGCGTATCATCACCATCAACCACGCCGCCCGCGAGCTGCTGGATCTGCGCCAGCCCGCCAGCAGCCTGATGGGGCGCGAAATCAGCGAAGTGATCCAATCACAACCCGATTTCTTCAGCATGACGCAGTTAGAGCAAGATACGCACGACGAAGTGTGCCGTTTCAACCACGCTCGGGTGATCGCCAGCCGGATCAGGATCATGCAGGAAGAGGAATTGCAGGGCTGGGTGATCAGTTTCCGCGACAAAAATGATATCAACACCCTCAGCAGCCAGCTCAGCCAGGTGAAACGCTATGCCGATAATCTGCGTATCATGCGCCATGAACAGCTGAACTGGACCGCTACCCTGGCCGGTTTGCTGCATATGCAGCGTTATGACGAAGCCGTGCGCTACGTGGAGGCCCAGTCTGAAGGCGCACAGGAGATCCTCGATTTTATCTCCCAACGCTTCAGCTCTGCCGCGTTATGCGGCCTGCTGCTGGGTAAGTATGCCAGCGCGCGTGAAAAAGGCATTGAACTGCGTTTTGATCCGGCCTGTCAGCTGCGCCAACTCCCGGCATCGCTCAACGAAACCGAACTGATGTCGATTATCGGCAACTTGCTGGATAATGCGGTGGATGCCACACTGCATTGCGCTGCGCCGCACGACGCGGTAGAACTCTATATTAATGACAGCAGTAATGAACTGGTGATTGAAGTGGCAGATCGCGGCCCCGGCATCGCCGCGCAGGTGCGTGATACGCTGTTTGAACAAGGCGTCACCACCAAAGACAAAGGCGATCACGGTATTGGCTTGCATCTGGTGGCCAGCCACGTTGCGCAGGCGCATGGCAGTATAGAAGTGTCGGACAACGATCCGCACGGTGCCATTTTCTCGCTGTTTATCCCAAAGGCTTAAGCCCCCGGACTCACCCTATGCAACATGAAACATTGGACGTTCTGATCGTGGAAGATGAGCCGCAGTTGGCCACACTGCATACCGAATTTCTTGAGAAGAACTTTAACCTGCGGGTGGTCGCCTATGCCGCCACGCTGGCGGAAGCCAAAGCCAAAGTTAACGCTCATCAACCGCGCCTGATCCTGCTGGATAATTTTCTGCCGGATGGCCAAGGGATCGCGCTGATGGAAGAAGCGGCGGTGAAAAACCCGGCCTGTTCAGTGATCTTCATCACCGCGGCCAGCGACATGCACACCTGCAGCCAGGCGATCCGCAACGGCGCGTTCGATTACATTATCAAACCGGTGTCTTACCATCGGCTGCGTAATTCACTGGAGCGCTTTATCCAGTTTGCTCAGACGCAGCGCACCTTCAAGGTGATCGATCAAAGCAGTGTCGATGCGCTGTATAACCTGCACGCCAAGCAGTTTGCCAACGAAACCGGTGCCAAAGGGATCGAGGCCAACACGCTGGAACTGGTAAAGGCGTTGTTCAATAATCAACCGGATGTCGCGCATGCGGTAGAAGACGTGGTTGAACAGGTCGGCATCAGCAAAACCACCGCACGCCGTTATCTGGAACACTGCGTTACCACCCAGTTCGTTCGCGTCGAAATGCGATACGGCAATATCGGCCATCCACGGCGCTTGTATCGTAAGGTTTAGCCGAGCGCAGGCTTCCATTGCCATTGAACTGTCATATTACGAAGATATTCTGCAATGGCGATATCCCCTTGATATCAGCTTGTGCCGTTTAATATTGATGTGTGTCTATTTTAACCCGGCACCAAAGCCGGGTTTTTTGTCGTTGTTGTTCAAAAGGTATAGCGCAGCCCCACACGGATACGATATTGCTCCGCATTATAATCCAGCCAGCGATCCAACCATTGCAGTTCTAAATAAGGCATCCAGTGCGCGTCTATTTTATAACTGAACTTGTTGGTGATCTCCCAGTGGTGGCCTTTACCGTTTTTACTGTGGAAATCATTGACCCGAATAAAGTAATGCGGCTCGAAGGTATAATTAAGCTCATCGGTGAGTTTAAAGTTCCAGTAACTGGCAAACTCATGGGTATCATTACGCGCTGGCTGGCCGTTAAAATCGATGGAGTCATAGTTACTGCGGTTATAACGGTAACGCACGGTCAGGTTAAACATGGGCAGGAACTTATAGTTGTTATCCAGATACAGTGCCCCACCAGAGCCAGCGCTGTTTGAGTTAACCAACCCACCGGAGGAAACTGTCCATTTATCCGTTGGACGGAACAGCGGATACCAGCCCTCCAGCTCGTTATAACTGTGCTTTAGCTGATCAAACTTGCCAATGTTATAAGCATTGGTAGCCATCACTCCGGCACCGCCATCAAAGTTGTAGCCCGCACGCAGAATAACCTCATTCAACTCCGAAGCGGTATTGTAAGCTTCGCGCGTTTCCAGATAAGCGCGCCCGGCCTGAGCACTGGCCGAGGTAATTAATGCCGTAATCAACAGTAATGATTTCACTTTATTCATCTTGATTCCCCAAATGGTCTGGATAAAAGAGCGTAGTCAACCTGCCACCATGCAATAGCGCATGGCGGCAGAGTGCTATTTTTAATAATTAAATTTCTTTGATGGCTTGCGTGTTAACCACAGGTTGAAAGGTGACTTCTTTACCTTGATGGCCTTTACGCATATTAATTTCATTTATAATCTGCATAAACAGTTGCTCATTTAATTTGTAGAATGCCCCCATCATAATTGCCGCAGCCATCGCCAACAGGCAGGGGTAAATAAAGATCAACTGGCGTAAGCCTTCCAACACCGCTGGCGACTGCTCAATATTGGGGATATAGCCAATTTGCGTCAGCATGATTCCCGGCAGTAACCCCGCCAGCGCAGCGGAAATTTTGCGTGAGAAGGTATAACCGGTGTAAACCGAGCCTTCTGCCCGGATGCCGGTTTTCCACTCGCCGTAATCGACGGTATCTGGCACCAGCGCCCAGTTCAGGCTGTTAACAAACGCCGTACCAAAAAAGGCCATGCAGGAGAAAGCCACAAAAGACACCGAACTACTGCCCCACGCGTAATTCAACAGATCGCCCAGGCACCACAGTAACAACCCGCCGAGATAAACGCGTTTCTTGCCAAAGCGTTTTACCGCCGCTGGCACCATCAGCACGCCAATCAGAATGCAACCCATGCTGAAAAAGCCCATATAGGACAATAAATGGATATCGTGCAGCACGTACTGCGTGTAATAAACCTGGATCGCCAGCTTGATATTAAACGCCGCCAGCGTACACAGGTTGGCGAGACACAGCACCAGCAGCGGTGGGTTCTTGAAGATGCCGCAGAAGGATTTGAAGATCCCCGGTTTATGGTGATCCGGCACTACCTCAACATAGCGCTCTTTCACCCCGGTATAGCACCACCACATACAGAATACGCCGCAGGTAGCAAACACCGTGGCCGCCACCAGATAGCCGATCTCCGGGCGGGCAGTAAATAGCACCTGGATCGGCACAAAGCCAACGGTACACAACAGCAGGCCAAGCGTGGCCCCCCCCTGCCGCCAGGCGGCCAATTGCGCACGCTCATTCGGGTTCTTGGTGATCGCAGGCACCATCGCCCCGTAGGCACAGTTCATCAGGCTATAAAACAGGCCAAACAACATAAACAATACGGTGGCCAGCACGGTTTTGGCATTCAGGCTAAAACCGCTATTGAGGAAGTTAGCCACCGCCAGCAGCGCCACCGGCAGTGAGGCATAGAAAATAAAGGGGCGAAACTTGCCTTTAGCGCCGATATTACGCCGCGAATCCAGCAGCACGCCGGTCAGCATATCGGTGAAGGCGGTAAAGAATTTGGCGATCAAGAAGATCACCCCGCCGTAGATCGCGGGCAGCCCCAGAATGTCGGTATAGAATTTCAGCAGATACAGCGTGCCAATGCACAGCATCAGGTTAGAACCGAAGTCCCCCATGCCGTAGGCAAGCTTTTCACGCAGCGGCAACCGCAGCGTGACGGGATCGTTGTAGGGTATCGAGTCGGCCATATAACAGGTCCTTATTATTTTTATACCCTGCGTCTTTCAAGCTACAGCGTTGTTGGCTACACGCACTTGCCGCCTAGCTGTAACTTGAAATCCTGTGGGTATAGCATCCATTAATTACTGATAGCACTTATGTATCTATCGAATTAGCAGGTTGCATCTGTTTACACTGCCGGGCTCATCGTGCGCTTACGGGTTTCCAGCTCATCCACAATCTTGAGGTAGTTTTTCTCCGTCAGATGGTAGAACAGGCCCATGGTCAAGGCCGTCAGCACGGCCAAGCCGCAAGGGTAGATAAAGATCAGTTGCCGCAACCCTTCCAGCGTGCTCGCCGCTTGCTGCACATTAGGCACATAGCCGATATAGGCCAGCATCACGCCGGGGAAGAACCCAGCCAGCCCTTGGGAAACCTTGCGGAAGAAGGTAAAGCCGGTATAGACCGTGCCTTCCGAACGCACGCCGGTTTTCCATTCACCGTACTCCACAGTGTCGGACACCAACGCCCAGTTCAGGCTGTTAACGAAGGCGGTGCCAAAGAATGCCAGGCAGGAGAACAGCACAAACAGCGTGGAGGTGCTGCCCCACAGGTAGTTCATCGCATCGCCGAGGATCCACAGCGACAGGCCGCCTAGGTAGACGTTTTTCTTACCAAAGCGTTTCACCACCGTCGGCACCAGCAACACGCCGAGCAGAATACAGCCCATGCTGAAGAACCCCATGTAAGACAGCAGTGTAATGTCATTAAGCACGTATTGGGTGTAGTAGATCTGGATCGCCAGCTTGATGTTGAAACCGGCCAGCGTGCACAGGTTGGCGACGCACAGCACGAACAGCGGTTTATTGCCGGTGATGGCTTTAAAAGATTGCAGCAGGCCCGGCTTTGGTGCGCCCGGTTTCGGCAGCTCGACGTAGCGCTCTTTCACACCGGAATAGCACCACCACATGCACAGCATGCCAGCAAACGCGAAGATCGCCGCCGCCACCAGATAACCCACCTGCGCCTGGCCTTCAAACAGCGACAGGATCGGCACAAACCCGACGGTGCACAGCAGCAGCCCAATCGTCGCCCCGCCCTGACGCCAGGCGGCCAGTTGCGCCCGCTCCTGCGGGTTTTTGGTCATCGCAGGCACCATTGCGCCGTAGGAACAGTTCATCATGCTGAAGAACAGCCCGAACGCCATAAAGATCAGCGTGGCAATCACCGTTTTCGCCAGCACGTCGAGCGACATCCCAACGCCGATAAAGTTGGCGACCACCAACAGCGCTACCGGCATCGAAGCATACAGGATAAACGGCCGGAACTTGCCTTTGGGGCCGATATTGCGCCGGGAGTCTAGAATCAGCCCGGTGCCGATATCAGTAAAGGCGGTAAAGAAGCGTGAGATCAGGAAGATCAGCCCGCCCCAGGCGGCCGGGATGCCCAACACGTCGGTATAAAATTTCAGCAGGTACAGCGTACCCACGCACAACAGTAAGTTAGATCCCACATCGCCCATACCGTAGGCAAACTTCTCGCGCAACGGCAGCGTTAATTTAACCGGATCCTGGTTGACTTCACTCATGGTGATTCTCCTTGGAACACACCCAATCCCGAGGTAGCCGCCATAGCCGCAGGGGCCAATGGCGGCGACAGTTTTTTTTATGCTTACAGCGCCTTTAACGAGGCAAACAGATCGGCCCACTCACTGTTGGCGCGGTAGAACACCGGCGGCTGGCCGATTGGTGCCGCTACCGTCACTTCACACCCGCCGCTGTGCGGCTCACCGGTCCACAGGTTGATCCAGCTATCCTGCGGCAGATAGAGCGTCCAATTACTGCGCCCTTCTTCATGCACCGGAGCCACCAGCAGATCGCGGCCAAACAGGTATTGGTATTTCAGGCTGTAGGTGTGCGCATCCTCTTCGTAATGCAGGAACAGCGGGCGCATCACCGGCAGGCCCGATTGCGCGTTCAGCGCCACCGCCTGCTTGATGTAGGGCTTCATGGCGCTGAACACCCGGCTCATACGGGCGAACTGGCGGATAGTTTCCACGTCATGATCGAACTGCCAGTTATCGTCCGGGCGGTTACCCTCGTGGGTACGCATCAGCGGCGTAAAGGCGCAGAATTCACACCAGCGCATCAACAGCTCTTTGCTGCGCTTCATGTCGAACAAGGTGGTGTAACCGCCGATATCGCTGTGGTGCAGGCCGTGGCCGGTCATGGCCAACGACAGCGCCGCCGGGATCACCGAGGCCAGGCCGTCGTCCAGGCTCCAGTCGACGTTCTGATCCCCCGCCCACATCATCACCGAATATTTCTGGCTGCCGGTGTAGCCTGCGCGCATAAAGAACAGGATCTCCCCCAGCTTGCCGCTTTCCACCAGCGCGTCGTAGTTGCACTTGGCCCATAGCGCAGGCCAAGCGTTATGCATGATCTCCGCATCCACGCCGTTGTGCATTACGGTGTCGGTTGGCAGGTATTCGCCAAAGTCCGCCATCCAGCCGTCGAGGCCGAACTCAATCAGGTTCTTTTTGATGACGTTTTTGTACCAGTCATAAGCCTCTGGTTTGGTGAGATCGACCACTCCGGCATAGAACTCACCGAATTCGACCTGATAGTCGTTACCGCTGTAGTCCTTAGTCAGATAGCCCTGCTCGGCGGCTTCGGCGTACAACTCTTTTTCGATCGCCACATAAGGGTTGATGTAACCGAGGAAACGCACGCCCTCTTTCTTCCACTGGGGAATACGCTTATCCAGCTCAGGGTACAGTTCGCTATCCCAGCGCCAGTTCCACATCAGGCGCTTGCCGAACGAGGTGATGCGGCGGCCTTCCCAGTCTTGTGCCCAGATGCCGCTGACCTTGACGCCGTGTTCGCGCATCAGATCCAGCTTCTGCTGGCAAACCTCTGTGCCGCCCTGAATGCCGAGGATCACGCCGTCATACACCCAGTCCGGCAGCTCCGGCTGGCGCCCCAGCAGCGCGGTGAGCTTCTCCAGCAGGCCGATGTAGCTGCTGGCGCAGTCAAAGCGCAGCACGGCCTGATCCTGCCAGATCGCCAGTTCGTGGAAATCAGGAGCAGAAAAATCAAAGTTCATGTAGCAGCTGTTTTCTACATGGCAGTAATACTTCTGGCTGCTGACAAAGGTCGGCTGCGGGAAGAACGTCCAGTAATAGTCGCCACCGGCGTTCTCTTTGCAGTCCGCCTGCCAGGTGACGTAGCTCTGCTTGTTGCGGCCCACGCCCTGCTCGCTGGTCCACAGTGGGAACGGCTTGCCGCGCAGATCAAAGTAGGAAAACTGCTCGCCGCAGCCGTAAACGTGATCGGCCTGCTGAGCCGCCAAACGCAGCCACATACGGTTGTTGGTCTGGTCGCTGTTGTGCAGCTGCATTTCCAGCCGCCCTTGCGCATCGGTGGTGATGTGCAGCGTGCTGTGCGCCACATCGCCACGGCTGAACCGGATGTGCCAGCCCTGCCCCTGCGGGGTGATGCTGACATCGGTCAGCGCCAGCTTTTCACTGAGCTGGTCTTTAATGCTGAAATTGCCGCGGAACATGTCGATATCCGCCTTGCCGCGCCCGATCCACAGGCAAGGGGCCTCCGGGGTGTGGCGCAGCAGCACGCGCTGCTGAAAAGTCAGGGTAAAGCCACCAGCCTGTTGCGTCAGTTCCAAGCCTTGCTGAGAAGTCATGTTCAATTCTCCAAAAGGTTAAATACGGTATATTGCGAAAGCGTTAGCGCCACGCTTAGGTCAGCTCAATCACGGCCAACCCAAGCAGATCGGCCACTTTGCGCAGCAGCGGGCGATGTTCGCCGTACACCAGCGAGGTGTGATGCTCCATCCCGGCAGCGATCAAGCGCTGGCGGTAGGTGTCGGCATCCACATCCAGCCGTGCGGTGCCGGCGGTGCCGGAAAACGCCAGCGGAGCCTTGATCATCTCGCCGCCGGCCAGCATCAGGCGCAGCTTGCCTTCCCCCTGGGTAATGCGGCACAGCGTGATGCGCCCCGGCTTGAGGGCAAATTCAGACAGCAGTGGCAACTTGCGGTTGGAGTGGATGGTGGCCTGCACCGGCCCATCGCGATCGGCCATTTCGATCGGTGCCTGGCCGCAGTGCCAGAACACCACGCTGTTGTCCTGCGGATCGATATCCACCAGATCGGTATTGAATGCGGCATTGCCAGACGCCCACTGCGCCATCAGCGAAGAAAGCACGCCAAACATGTCGGCTTCGCAGCCGCAGGGCACCTTGTCTTCGTTCATCAGCGCCAGCGCGCCGCAGGCGGCACAGCCGTAGTCGGTGAAGAAATCCGGCCAGCAGCGCACGGCAATGCCGGTGTAACCTTCTCGCTGCGCTTTTTCCCGCAGGGCCGAGTACACCTTGAGGGTTTTGCGGGTGGCGCACTGGTCCATTTCTGCCAGATTGGGGAAGTCTTTAGCGCGGCGGGCATAAGGCGCATCGGCCACGCTGTCCGGCAGCGCTTTCACTTCGTCGATAAACTCCAGCACCGGCTGGCGCGTCACTTCCACGCCAAAGTGCTGCTTCAACTGTTGCTGGTTGTAGTTACAGGCGTCAAAACCCAGCGGATGCTCGCCGATCACCATCACTTTGGCCTGCTTGAAGCGTTTGACGATCGCCGCCGCCTGCGCCAGTTGCTGTAATTCGTTGATGACACGGCTATCGCTCGGCAGGCCGTGCAGGGTCTGTACCTTGATCGCTTCACGGCTCAGCGCGTGGCAGGCCAGATTCACCCCGCAGAACGAGTTCAGGCGCAAACGGCCACCGGTACGCGCCTCTGGGAATGACCACAGCGCCGTTGGCACCGGGAAATCACGCACCACTTCGGTGGTCAACGAAGCATCGGTAAAGGTCACCTGCAGGATCAGCAGCAGATCGAGATTGGCCTGTTTGAGCGCGGGTAGCGCCTTCAGTGCCGATTCGGCATCGAACTGCAGCATCGGTTCCCCAACCAGTTCGATCTCCATACCGCTGAGCGCCTGCCAGGCCTGCGCCAGCATTTCCTGCGCATACGGCACGTCAAAGGTGTTGCGGCCTAACGCCAGCACGCCGACTTTTGCTTTATTTGTCATTATGTTGCTTCCAGTAATCGGTGAAGTTAATCAACAGCTATGCCAAGGTGCTGAAACGGTGCTCGGTACGGCTGAGATACTTTTCACCTGGGCGTAACACCACGTTGCTGAAGTGGGCGTGGTGGATGCTGTCGGGGAAGGCCTGCGTTTCGAGGCAGATGCCGGAAAACGCCTGATAACGATGCCCTTCCTTGCCGTTCCAGACTTTATTGGAGAGCTTGAAGGCGTTATAGAACTGCATGCCCGGCAGCGAGGTGTGTACCTCCATCACACGTCCGCTGTGCGGGCAAATCAGGCTGGCCGCCGGGCGCAGCGCGCCGTCACAGGGTTTGAGCACGTAGTTCATATCAAAGTCCTGCGCCGGGCGGTGCAGCATCGCATCCCCCAAACGGCGGGCGTTGCGGAAATCAAACGCCGTCCCCGCCACGCGGCGGATCTCGCCGGTGGGCAGCATGGTGCTCTCATCCACCGGCGTGATGAAATCCGCTTCGATCTTGAGTTGCTGATCGTGGATCAGGTGCGTATGGCCGCGCAGGTTGTAATGGCTGTGATTCACCAGATTGACCAGCGTCGGCTTATCCGTTTGCGCTTCAAAGCTCAACGTCATCACGTTGTCTTCGGTCAGGCCGATGCGGTGGCGCACCTGCAGGTTGCCCGGATAGCCTTCCTCGCCGTCGGCAGAAGTACGGCTAAAAATAATGCCGTCGCCGTCTTCCTGTGCCTGCCAGACATACTTGTCAAAACCGCGCACTCCGCCGTGCAGATGCTGGCCGGTGGTCAGTTCGTTGGTGGCTAACACGTATTCCTGGCCGTCAAGCTTAAAGCGCCCACCGGCGATGCGGTTGGCACAGCGCCCGGCGATCGCGCCAAAGAACGGGTGCCCGGCCTGGTAAGAGGCCAGATCGTCAAACCCCATCACAATATCTGCGGCCTGGCCGTGCCGATCCGGCACCCACAGTTGGGTGATGATGCAGCCGTAATCAGTCACACACAGCCGCATGCCGTTAGCGTTGTTCAACGTGAACAGGGAAACCGTCTGTCCTTGATGCTCACCAAAATGCTGGCGTTGAATGGTTGTCATAGTCTTTCCCTAATGGTTTAAAACTGTGCCGCCTTGCCGTTGCTGCCAAACAGCCGGATTTTTTCCACCACTTTCTCTTTCATCACGTCGCGGCCATGCCCAAGCGAAACCGCCAGCACAAACTCTTCCGGGTCTTTGTTCAGCACTTCCGCCACGCCTTGGGTGAAAGCCTGACGCAGTTCGGTATCCACGTTGATCTTGGCCACGCCCAGCGCCACCGCTTTACGGATCTGCTCATCCGGCACGCCGGAACCGCCGTGCAGCACGATGGGCTTACGGACGATTTCGCGGATCTCATGCAGGCGGTCAAACGCCAGCTTAGGTTCCTGCTTGTACAGGCCGTGGGCGGTGCCGATCGACACCGCCAGATAGTCCACGGTGGTCAGTTCGGAAAACTTCAGCGCTTCATCACTGCTGGTGATCAGGGCGTCTTTTTCATCGACCGAGATGTCGTCTTCGGTGCCGCCGATCTTGCCGATCTCCCCTTCCACGCCGATATTCAACGCGTGGGCCACATCCGCTACCGCACGGGTGATACGCACGTTTTCGTCGAACGACAGATGCGATCCGTCAAACATCACCGACTGGAACCCTGCCTGCACCGCCTGCATGGTTTGCGCAAAGCTGCGGCTGTGATCGAGGTGAATACATACCGGCACGGTAATGTCCTGCATAAAGGCATCGATCATCGCTTTCATCGGCTCCAGGCCCATCACGCTGATCACTTTCTGGCCCACCTGAATCATAATCGGCGCCTGTTCCTGCTCGGCGGCCAGCAAAATGGCGCGAATGGTTTCAGCGTTATGGGCGCTGAAGGCACCGATGGCGTAGCCGTTTTTCCACGCGTGCTGAACCATGGTGTAACCGGATAAATAAGGCATTTTCTCTCCCCTGTGCGCGCTGAATATCAGGCGCTTGTCATCTCAATTAATGTTTGCCAGCCAAGCCGGAAGCCGCGCGAACCTGCTCCAGAATGGCGCTCCAATCCTGACGCCCGCGCCCGCTGGCGCGTGCCTGGCTATATACTTCGCGCGCCGCCGCGCCCAACGGCATGGCAACGTGCAACTGGTTGGCGACATCCAGCGCGATCCCTAAATCCTTGTGCGCCAGGTCGATCATGAATGCCGGGCTGAGATCGCCCTTCAGCACCTTGTTCGGCCAGGTGGTGGTGAAATGCCCTTTGCCTGCTGGCGTGCCGCTCATCACTTGCAGCGCCACGTCGAACGACAGCCCCAAGGCTTCACACAGCACCGCCGCTTCGGCCGACAGCGCGTTGAGGGCAATGCTCATGTAGTTGTTGATCAGCTTCACGCGGATGCCCATGCCCGGCCCACCGGCGTTGATCAACTCCGAGCCCATCGCCATCAGCACTGGCGTAGCACGCTGTACCTGTTCGGCGGTACCACCGGCCAGGATCAGCAAGGTGCCTGCTTGAGCGTGATCGGAAGTGCGCCCTACCGGGGCGTCCATCAGGCTGAAACCGCGCGCCTGCATGTCGGCAATCAGCCGGTCGGTTTGCAGCGGATGAATGGTGGACATGTCGATCACCAGCGCCGCAGGCGACAGCGTGCTGCACACCCCTTCGGCACCGAACAGCACCTCACGCACCAGATCGCCGTTTGGCAGCATGGTGATCACGAATTCTGCATCCAGCGTCGCCTGCGCCGGGCTGGCCGCCGCCGTTGCCCCCTGCGCCACCAAAGCGCTGACCGCCGCTGGGCTGATATCAAAAACGCTCAGCCGGTGGCCCTGTTTAATCAGGTTGCTAGCCATCGGCGCTCCCATTTGCCCTAGCCCGATAAATGCGATCTGTGCCATGGTTCTCTCCTGTTTGTTACGGTTGTCCGCTTTGTGTCAACTTATGCGTCACAATACAGACCGTTTTTGTCTGTTTTTGATCGTATTTGTAATTTATAGTCAAAAAATTGACATGCGTCACTCTTTTAACATTTGAGAAAATTAAAATGGTGGCATCGTGATCGGCCGCCACTTTTTGGCGCAAACCGTTTTGGCAACAACAGAGGACCCAGACCATGACTCGCATTGCCTGTGTAGGTATTACGGTGCAAGACCGTTTGTATTACGTGGAAAAGCTGCCACAAGGGGGCGGGAAATATGTCGCCAATGACTACCGTGAAATCGGCGGCGGCCCGGCGGCAACCGCCGCTGTCGCCGCGGCCAGACTGGGAGCAAAAGTCGACTTTATTGGCCGCGTTGGTGACGATGCTACCGGGCAAACGCTGCTGGCTGAATTAGCCAGCTATGGCGTCAACGTCGGCTACACTCGCCGTTACCCGCAGGCGCGTTCGTCACAGTCGGCGGTGCTGGTGGATGCTCAGGGTGAGCGGATCATCATCAATCACCCGAGCCCGGATCTGCCAGAAGAGGCCGACTGGTTGAGCGAAATAGACTTTAGCCAGTACGACGTGGTGCTGGCGGATGTGCGCTGGCATCAGGGGGCCCTGGCGGCTTTTACGCTGGCGCGCCGCGCCGGAGTGACCACGCTGCTGGATGCCGATGTGACACCGCAGGATATCCGCCCGCTGGTGGCGTTAGCCGATCACGCCGCCTTTTCCGAACCAGGCCTGGCACGCATGACGGGGGAGACGGGAGCAGAAAAAGGATTGCGGTTAGCAAAAAATGACAAAAACGGACAAGTTTATGTCACTCAAGGCAAGCAAGGGTGTTTCTGGCTGGAAAACGATCGGCTAAAACATCAGCCGGGCTTTAAGGTCGAGGTGGTGGATACCACCGGCGCTGGCGACGTTTTTCACGGTGCACTGGCGGTCGCGCTGGGTTCGCAGCCGGATACCGCACAGGCGGTACGCTTCGCCAATGCAGTTGCCGCACTGAAGTGTACCCGCCCCGGCGGGCGGGCGGGCATCCCCAACTGTGATCAAATAGACTCTTTCCTGGCCAGTTTTGTATAAAATGATCAACTGATGACAATATTGAAGAGAACTGAACATGAGTCTGACTGAACTTACCGGCAACCCGCGCCACGATCAGCTGATTCAGTTGATCGCCAAACGCGGCTACATGAATATCGACGAACTGGCCCAGTTGCTGGCGGTTTCAACCCAGACGGTACGGCGCGATATCCGCAAGCTGAGTGAACAAGGGCTGATCACCCGCCATCACGGCGGGGCGGGGCGCGCCTCCAGCGTGGTCAACACTGCGTTTGAGCAGCGCGAGCTCTCTTATACCGAAGAAAAAATCGCCATCGCGGAGGCGATCGCCGATTACATTCCCGATCGCTCAACGGTGTTTGTCACCATTGGCACCACGGTTGAGCATATCGCCCGGGCGCTGATGAATCACAGCCACCTGCGGATTATCACCAATAGCCTGCGGGTGGCGCATATTCTGTATAAAAATAC
Source organism: Serratia sp. MMO-28 (assembly GCF_037199905.1). NCBI lineage: Bacteria > Pseudomonadati > Pseudomonadota > Gammaproteobacteria > Enterobacterales > Yersiniaceae > Serratia > Serratia sp. MMO-28. Next base: position 19,558 of record NZ_JBBCVB010000023.1, on the reverse strand, counting down.
CGAGTTTGAAGTGATGGTGCCAGGCGGCACGTTGCGCCCCAATAACGGCGGCATTATCGGCCCCAGCGCGGTGACGTTTGTTGAAGGCTTTCGCGCCGATTATCTGATCACCAGCGTGGGGGCGATCGAGGCCAATGGCGATCTGTTGGAATTCGATGTTAACGAGTCCAGCATAGTGAAAGCGATGATGGCCCATTCGCGCCATATTCTGCTGGCGGCGGATCACACCAAATTCCACGCTTCTGCGGCGGTAGAGATTGGCAATACCCGCCAGGTCACGGCTCTTTTTACCGACGCACCACCGCCGCTGCCGCTGGAAACGCTGCTGCAACAACAGCAGGTGGAACTGGTGGTCACCTCAGCCACCGCTGAAGAACCGACGCTTTGATTTCTGGCGGTCAATCCGCCGGATTTTCAGTTAATCATTAATGCGCGCATAGCCTTATTCTGCGTGCATTAATTGGCCCATATTATCCATCAATTACAGCGACTCATTATCCACGAAATACACCCATAATTAGGCATTATCAACACGCCTGAAACAGCCTAATTAACCCATCGCATAATCCCTCAACCGACCATTATATTGACATTAAGGGTTGTCTCAGATTGTCAGTATGTTAGGGTATATAGCACTCTTATTTTCTATTAGGAAATTTTTATCGCTCGATAATACATCACAGGAAAAAGATATTTGCATGGCAATTAAACTCGAAGTAAAGAATTTATATAAGATATTTGGTGAGCACCCGGAACGGGCATTTAAGCTGATAAAAAGAGGCCTGACAAAAGATCAGCTACTGGAAAAAACAGGGTTATCATTAGGCGTAAAGAACGCCTCTCTGGCCATTGAAGAAGGCGAGATATTTGTCATCATGGGGCTTTCCGGTTCCGGTAAATCCACCCTGGTACGCCTTCTCAATCGTCTGATAGAACCCACGCGCGGTCAGGTGTTGATTGACGGTGAAGATATCGCCCAAATATCTGATACCGCGCTACGTACGGTGCGGCGAAATAAGATCAGCATGGTGTTCCAATCATTCGCGTTAATGCCACATATGAACGTATTAAATAATACCGCTTTCGGCATGGAATTAGCGGGAATACCGTTACAGGAACGCCAAGAAAAAGCGCTGGATGCCTTGCACCAGGTTGGGCTGGAAAATTATGCCCACGCTTACCCTGATGAACTCTCTGGCGGTATGCGCCAGCGAGTGGGATTAGCCCGCGCGCTGGCAAATAACCCGGATATATTGTTAATGGATGAGGCCTTCTCTGCGCTTGATCCGTTAATTCGTGCCGAAATGCAGGATGAACTCGTCAAATTACAGGCTAAACATCAGCGTACTATCGTGTTTATTTCCCACGATCTGGATGAAGCTATGCGTATTGGCGATCGTATTGCCATTATGCAAGGCGGCGAAGTGATTCAGGTGGGAACACCGGATGAAATATTAAATAATCCGGCCAATGATTACGTGCGCACGTTCTTCCGCGGCGTGGATATCAGCCACGTTTTCAGCGCCAAAGATATTGCCCAACGCCGCCCGGTTACGCTGATCCGTAAAACCCCCGGTTTCGGCCCGCGCTCGGCGCTGCAGCTGCTGCGCGAGGAAGACCGTGACTATGGTTATGTGGTTGAACGCGGTGAGAAATTTATCGGCGTGGTGTCGATAGACTCGCTCAAGCAGGCGCTGGCGGCCAAGCAAACGCTGGACGATGCGCTGCTGGATACCCCGTTCCCCGTGCCTGCGGATATGCCGCTGAGTGAGTTGATCTCACTGGTAGCGCAAGCCCCCTGTGCCGTGCCGGTGGTAGGGGAAAATAACAACTATATCGGAATCATTTCCAAGGCCATGCTGTTGCAGGCTTTAGATAAAGAGGGCCCAACGAATGAGTAATCAACAGGATCCGTGGGCAACCGCTTCCACAACCGTCAACGATGCCAGCGCCGCCGTCAGCAGCGATCCCTGGTCAAGCAGCGCACCGGCCGCCCATGATGCCGTCAACCAGGCCGCACAAGGCGCCGACTGGCTGAACAGCGCTCCGGTTCAGCCGGAACACTTTAGCCTGCTCGACCCTTTCCATAACACCTGGATCCCCTTGGATTCGTGGGTCACCGAAGGCATCGGCTGGCTGGTGCTGCATTTCCGCCCGCTGTTCCAAGGTATTCGCGTACCGGTAGATTTCATCCTTAGCGGTTTCCAGCAACTGCTGTTGGGCATGCCAGCCCCGATCGCTATTGTGCTGTTCTCGCTGATAGCCTGGCAAATCACCAGCCTGGGGATGGGGGTGGCAACGCTGGTGTCGCTGGTCGCCATCGGCGCGATCGGTGCCTGGTCGCAAGCGATGGTTACGCTGGCGCTGGTGCTCACCGCACTGTTTTTCTGCATCCTCATCGGCTTGCCGTTGGGCATTTGGCTGGCGCGCAGCAAACACGCCGCCAAAGTGATACGGCCGCTGCTCGACGCCATGCAGACCACGCCCGCTTTCGTCTATCTGGTGCCGATCGTCATGCTGTTCGGTATCGGCAACGTGCCGGGAGTGGTAGTGACCATTATCTTCGCGCTGCCGCCGATTGTGCGCCTGACCATTCTGGGCATCAACCAGGTGCCGGAAGATCTGATCGAAGCCGCCGAATCTTTTGGTGCCAGCCCACGTCAGTTGCTGTTTAAAGTGCAACTGCCGCTGGCGATGCCAACCATTATGGCCGGCGTTAACCAGACGCTGATGCTGGCGCTGTCGATGGTGGTGATCGCTTCAATGATTGCCGTCGGTGGCTTGGGCCAGATGGTACTGCGCGGGATTGGCCGCCTGGATATGGGGCTGGCCGCCGTCGGTGGGGTGGGTATTGTCATTCTGGCGATTATCCTCGATCGCCTTACCCAGTCGCTGGGGCGCGATCGCCGCAGCAAAGGGATCGGCCGCTGGTACGCCCACGGCCCTATCGGGCTGATGACGCGTCCGTTTATCAAAAAAGCCTGACTCAACCGTCTGTCTTATTGTCTTTACCGTCGGTGGCGCTTTGCCCCGGCGGGCTATCAAAAAACGAGAGGAATAACTATGCGCACCACAGGAATCTGGGCCATTGCCCTTACCACACTGATTGGCTCACAGGTTGCCTCCGCTGCTGATTTGCCGGGAAAAGGTATTGTGGTACAACCGGTACAAAGCACCATTTCTGAAGAAACCTTCCAGACGTTGCTGGTCAGCAAAGCGCTGGAAAAACTCGGCTATGAGGTAAAAGAACCCCGTGAGGTGGATTACAACGTGGCTTACACCTCCATCGCGTCTGGCGATGCCACCTTTATCGCGGTGAACTGGGATCCGCTACAGGCCGATCAGTACCGTTCAGCCGGGGGCGACGACAAGTTCTATCGTGAAGGGGTTTACGTTAGCGGTGCCGCGCAGGGTTACCTGATCGACAAAAAAACCGCCGACCAGTATCACATCACCAACGTCGAGCAGCTAAAAGACGCGAAAATTGCCAAGCTGTTTGATACCAACGGTGACGGCAAGGCGGATCTGACCGGCTGTACACCAGGCTGGGGCTGTGAGGCAATGATTAACCATCATATTAAAGCTTATGGCCTGAGTAACACCGTTGAGCATAATCAGGGTAACTATGCCGCGATCATTGCCGATACCATTACCCGTTTTAAAGAAGGCAAACCGGTGCTGTACTACACCTGGACGCCTTACTGGGTCAGCGATGTGCTGGTGCCAGGCCGCGATGTGGTTTGGCTGCAGGTGCCCTTCTCGTCGCTGCCGGGTGAGCAGAAAAACATCGATACCAAGCTGCCTAACGGCGCCAACTATGGTTTCCCGGTCAATAACATGCGGATTGCGGCCAACAAGCCGTGGGCACAGGCCAACCCGGCGGCGGCTAAGCTGTTCTCCATCATGAAACTACCGATTGCCGACGTGAATGCGCAGAACTTGCGGATGCATGAAGGCCAGTCTTCACAGGCTGACATTCAGAATCACGTCAATGGCTGGATCAAGGCCCACCAGGCAACCTTCGATGGCTGGGTGAAAACCGCCGCAGAAGCGGCAAAGCCATAATATTACAGCGGGCGCAGCACGCTGCGCCCTTTCCACTGTAGATAAACAGCCCAAACCGTTATGCGGTTTTGGAATCAGCTAGAATTAAACATTGTTTTAACAACCTGCCTTGCACGATACTCTGCACCACTGAATATTCTTTTAACTGCATACTGATGAAGCCGCACACCGAAAATCAGGGCCTGAGCCCGGCATTAACCCTTATCATTGCCATGGCTACCGGCCTGGCCGTCGCCAGCAATTACTATGCTCAACCATTGCTGGAAACCATTGCGCAGAGCTTTAGCCTGTCGGTTAATCAGGCTGGGTTTATCGTTACCGCCGCACAGCTTGGCTATGCGGTCGGCCTGCTGTTTCTGGTACCGCTCGGTGATATGTTTGAACGCCGCGGGCTGATCGTATTTATGACGCTGCTGGCCGCCGGTGGCATGCTGATTACCGCGCTTTCCAGCACCTTATCCATGATGATCCTCGGCACCGCCCTCACCGGGCTATTCTCGGTGGTGGCGCAGTTGCTGGTGCCCCTGGCCGCCACGCTGGCCCGCCCGGAGAAACGCGGTAAAACCGTCGGCATTATCATGAGCGGCCTGTTACTGGGGATCCTGCTGGCGCGGACCGTTGCCGGAGCGCTGGCAGCCATCGGCGGTTGGCGCACCATTTACTGGGTTGCCAGCGTGCTGATGATCCTGATGGCGCTGATCCTATGGCGCGCCCTGCCGCGCTATAAACTGCATTCCGGCCTGAATTACCCGCAGTTGCTAAAATCCATCTTCTCGCTGTTCTGCTTCACACCGCTGTTGCGCACCCGCGCCATTATCGGTGCCCTGTCATTCGCCAACTTCAGCATCTTATGGACTTCCATGGCATTCCTGCTGGCCGCACCACCGTTCAATTATTCCGAAGGGGTGATTGGCTTGTTCGGCCTGGTCGGTGCCGCCGGTGCGCTGGCGGCGTCACGCGCCGGGCACCTGGCGGATAAAGGCAAGGCGGGGCTGACCACCAGCGTTGGCCTGATTCTGTTGCTGCTGTCCTGGATCCCGATTGCGCTGGCGAAGCACTCACTGTGGGCCTTGATTGTCGGTATTTTGGTGCTCGATCTGGCAGTACAGGCCGTGCATGTCACTAACCAGAGCGTGATTTACCGCATTATGCCGGAAGCGCGCAACCGCCTGACCGCAGGCTATATGACCAGCTATTTCATTGGTGGGGCTGTGGGTTCCGTACTTTCTGCCAGCGCTTACCAACATGCGGGCTGGAACGGCGTTGCGGCGATTGGTGGTATTTTATGCCTGCTGAACCTGCTGACCTGGTGGCAAGGTAAACGCCATGATCCACAGGGTTCGGTAATTTCTTAGTTAGCAAACATATAGTTTTTTTTGTTATCTATTAGAATGCGGAGAGTATAAACCCTACTAACTCTCTGGTATTGTTATCGGGATAAATGATTAGTATCCCTATACCCGATAACCTTCAAAATGCAGGTCGGTGGCAATTGAGTAAATCTCAATGAGTTTTCACTCCGTTAAATGGAGTGAAAACAAGCCCATCGGCGCATATTAAGGGATAACGGATATATTCTGTGACCCGAATACTCATGCAAAACTCTGTTATTACAGCTTTCTGTTCCTGTTTTACTCTCTCCGTCAATACAGATACAGATCGCTGCGGAACCAATCTACAGTAAGTAAATAAATCTTATGTATCTCAACCAAGCGAGAAAACTCAATATGTGTCGCCACACACAAAGCCATATAGTTTGTCATGTTATTCATTTACAAACGGCTTACAAATGACACGAATTGCTAAATTATTCCCCTTGCTGAAGATTTACATTATTAATCACTCTCGTTACTATACCGAACGAAATTAATGAGGCTAAAGATTATGGAAAGTTCGTTTGCTCCCATAGAACAAATGCTTAATTTCCGCGCCAAGCGCCAGGCAAACTTCCCTTATCAGGAAATTCTGCTGACCCGCCTTTGCATGCACATGCAAAGCAAATTGCTGGAAAATCGCAATAAAATGCTGAAAGCACAGGGAATCAACGAAACCTTGTTTATGGCACTCATTACGCTGGATGCGCAAGAAAACCACAGTATTCAGCCTTCTGAGCTAAGCTCAGCCTTGGGTTCTTCGCGCACTAATGCGACCCGCATTGCCGATGAACTGGAGAAACGCGGTTGGATTGAACGCCGGGAAAGCGACAATGACCGTCGGTGCCTGCACCTGCACCTGACCCCAGCCGGAGAGGCGTTTATCGCCCAGTTGCTGCCCCCGCAGCACCAATGTCTGCATTTCCTGTGGTCCACGCTGAATGACGAAGAGCAGCAGCAGCTTGAAAAACTGACGCGCAAACTCTTGGCCCGCCTGGATCAGATGGAAGTTTCAGAACAGTTATCACAATAATTTCTGTTCAGGTAATTTATCTATGCGATCCCCGTTAAACTGGAGATTCACCCCGCTGTGCGCTGTTTTACTGCTGGCGGGATGTGCATCTACCGAGAATATTGCCCCGCAATCCAAACTGATGGATCCGCAACACCTGCAGCTTGCGCAGCCTAAGGCCAGCTCACTGGCCGTTAGCCCGCAGTGGTGGCGCGCGCTGAACGATCCACAGCTTGATGCACTGATGGCCCAGACGCTGCAAAGCTCACCGTCGCTCAAGCAAGCGGCTGCCCGCGTGCGTGAAGCCCAGAGCCTGGTAGGTGAAGCCAGCGCTGCCAACGGCCCATATCTGGATCTCAAAGCCAGTAGCGATCGCATGCGCATTTCCCAAAACACCAACCAGGGCTTTGGCTACCCGACATCACCGATTTATGAAACCAATAATTCACTGGGCCTGAATCTAGCCTATGAATTCGACTGGTGGGGTAAATATCGCAATCAGGTGAACGCGGCAAAAGCTCAGGTTGATGCCGCACGCGCCGAACAGGCGCAGGCGGCACTGACGCTCACCAGTTCGGTAGCCTCGGCCTATTATCAGTTGCAGGCCAATTATGCACTGGAAAAAGTGCTGCAACAGGAAGTAGACAACCACCAGCGCTTGGCCGATCTGCGCCAGCAGCAATACAAAGCCGGGATCTACGGCGTTGATATTCCGCAACAGACCTTGGCGCAGGCCGAGGGTACCCGGCAGCAGATCATCCAGTTGCAGTCGCAGATTGAACAGTTGAAGCACCAACTGGCGGCCTTGGCCGGCCAGGGCCCGCACGCGATGCAGTCTCTGCATCCGGTCGCCCTACCCGCAGAACAACTGTTGGCGCCGCAAGGTGAACTGACCGCCGATTTGCTGGGTAAACGCCCGGACATTGCGGCACAGCGCCAACTGGTGGAGTCATACGACCAGCGCGTCAGTGCGGCGCGTAAAGAGTTTTACCCCAGCCTGTCGATTTCAGCCTTCGCCGGTTTGAATACCACCCATGTCGGTGGCACCAGCCCGAATCTGCTGGAAGCGGCAAGCCAGGCCTGGAGTGTGATTCCGGCGATCTCTTTGCCGATCTTCCACGCCGGTGCGCTGCGCAGCAAGCTGGGTGAGGAATCTGCACTCTATGATGAAGCAGTGGAATCCTATAACCAAACTATCCTGAATGCGGTACAGGAGACGGCCGATGCCATTACCGTCCAGCAAAGCAGTGCCAAGCAACTGCAGCAGGCGGCTTCGGCTTCCCAATCCATGCAGCAGGTGTACCGCGTCGCTAACGCCAAATACCAGGCAGGGATTATCGGGCGTGACGAACTGTTGACCAACCAGACGCAGCTATTACAGCAGCAGCAGGCGGAACTGAGTGCCAGCAGCAATCTGATGCAGGCGAAGATAGGGTTGGTTCGTGCGTTAGGAGGGGGTTATCAGGCCCCGGCGACGGATTCGAAAGCCTAGTAAATACCTATAAATAGAGAGCGTGGAGAACACCATGAGTGCAAGCGCGGAGATTCAACCCTCGCAGCAACCGAAAGGCAAAAAGAAGCAGCGTAAATTTTGGCTGCTGTTGCTGACGGTTATTTTTATCGTTATTGGAGCGGCCTATTTCGTGTATTGGTTCCTGGTGCTGCGTCACCATCAGGAAACGGATAACGCCTATGTCGCCGGTAACCAGGTACAAATCATGGCGCAGGTGTCCGGTAGCGTAAACAGCGTCACCTTCGACAACACCGATTTCGTGCAGAAAGGGGACGTGCTGCTGACGCTCGATCCTACCGATGCCGAACAGGCATTTGAGCGCGCCAAAACCGCGCTGGCCAACAGCGTGCGCCAGACGCATCAGTTGGTGGTTAACAGCAAGCAGTATCAGGCCAACATTGCGCTGCGCAAGTCTGAACTGAGCAAGGCAGAAAACGATCTCAAGCGCCGCGTGGTGCTGGGCAGCGTTGATGCGATTGGCCGGGAAGAGTTGCAGCACGCCCGCGAAGCCGTAGACAGCGCCAAAGCCACGCTGGAAGTGGCGGTACAGCAATATAACGCTAACCAGGCCATGGTGCTGAATACCCCACTGGCGAAGCAACCCGCGATTCTGCAAGCCGCCGCGCAGATGCGTGATGCCTGGATGGCGCTGCAACGCACCCGCGTGATCAGCCCGATTACCGGCTTTGTCTCACGCCGCAGCGTGCAGGTCGGCGCACAGATCTCACCAGGCACGCCGTTGATGGCGGTGGTTCCGGCCGATCACCTCTGGGTGGACGCCAACTTTAAAGAAACTCAAATCGCCAATATGCGCATTGGTCAACCGGCTACCGTGGTCAGCGACGTATACGGCAGTGACGTGGTGTTCAAGGGCAAAGTGGTGGGCATCGATATGGGCACCGGCAGCGCCTTCTCGCTGCTGCCCGCGCAAAACGCCACCGGTAACTGGATCAAGGTGGTACAGCGGTTACCGGTACGTATTGAGCTGGATCCCAAGCAGATTGCTGAGCATCCGCTGCGGATCGGCCTTTCGACCTTGGTCACCATTGATACCAGTAACCGCGATGGGCGGATACTCTCCAACGTGGTGCGTGAGCAGCCGCTGTATGAAACCAGCGCACTGATGCTGGACCTGGCACCGGTTAACCAAATGATCGCCGATGTGATCCATGCAAACGCAGGTTAAGCGCGCGGGAGGCTACCTTGGCACAAAAACCGCTTGAAGGTGCCCAGCTTGCCTGGATGACGATCGCCCTCGCCATGGCGACCTTTATGCAGGTGCTGGATTCCACCATTGCCAACGTTGCAATACCGACCATCGCCGGTAACCTCGGGTCTTCCACCTCACAGGGAACCTGGGTGATCACCTCGTTTGGGGTGGCAAACGCCATCTCCATTCCGATCACCGGTTGGTTGGCAAAGCGTATCGGCGAAGTGCGCCTGTTCCTGTGGTCCACGGCGCTGTTTGCCCTCGCCTCCTGGCTGTGTGGTATCTCCAACAGCCTGGGCATGCTGATCTTCTTCCGCGTGATCCAAGGGCTGGTGGCCGGGCCGTTGATCCCGCTGTCGCAAAGTTTGTTGCTGAACAACTACCCTCCCGCCAAGCGATCGATGGCCTTGGCGCTGTGGTCAATGACCGTGATCGTCGCGCCGATCTTCGGGCCGATTCTGGGTGGGTATATCAGTGATAACTATCACTGGGGCTGGATCTTCTTTATCAACATTCCCATCGGGCTGTTTGTCATCCTGGTGGCGATGTCAACGCTGAAAGGCCGGGAAACCAAAACCGAGATCAAGCCGATCGATACCGTCGGGCTGGTTCTGTTAGTGGTGGGGATCGGTTCGCTGCAAATTATGCTCGATCAGGGCAAAGAGCTGGACTGGTTTAGCTCGACGGAAATTATCGTCCTGACGGTGGTAGCCGTGGTTGCGCTGGTGTTCCTGGTGGTGTGGGAACTGACCGACGATCATCCGGTGGTGGATTTGTCATTGTTCAAATCGCGCAACTTTACCATTGGCTGTCTGTGTATCAGCCTGGCGTACATGCTGTATTTCGGCGCGATCGTACTGTTGCCACAGTTGCTGCAGGAGGTGTATGGCTACACCGCCACCTGGGCAGGTTTGGCCTCCGCGCCGGTGGGGCTTATCCCGGTGCTGCTGTCGCCGATTATTGGCCGTTTCGGTAACCGGTTGGACATGCGCCGCCTAGTGACCTTCAGCTTCATTATGTATGCCGTGTGCTTCTACTGGCGCGCCTATACGTTTGAACCGGGGATGGATTTTGGTGCATCGGCATGGCCACAGTTTGTGCAGGGCTTTGCCATTGCCTGCTTCTTTATGCCGCTGACCACCATCACCCTGTCTGGGTTGCCGCCCGATCGCATTGCTGCCGCGTCGAGCCTGTCGAACTTCCTCCGTACGCTGGCGGGTTCTATCGGTACTTCGATCACCACCACCTTGTGGACCCAGCGTGAATCGATGCACCATGCGCATCTGACGGAGTTTGTGAACCCGTTCAACCCACAGTCACAGGAGATGTATACCAAGCTTGAACAGCTCGGGATGAGTAAACAACAGGCTTCGGCGTATATCGCCAATGAGATCACTGCGCAGGGGCTGATTATCTCAGCCAACGAGATTTTCTGGCTGTCTGCCGGGGTGTTCCTGATCCTGCTGGCGCTGGTGTGGTTCGCTAAACCACCGTTCAGTTCCGGCGGTGGCGGTGGCGGCGCTCACTGATCGCACAAAACTAAACGGGCGCTTACAGGCGCCCGTTTTATCCTGCGTATTTAAATCACGCCTGATTCTGACGCCACCAATCGGCCAGCAGAATGCCGGTCGCTACCGAGACGTTCAGGCTTTCGACCTTACCCGTACCGCCAATCGATACGCTCATATCCCCCTGCTGCCAGGCGCTGTCACTCAGGCCATCGCGCTCCTGCCCTAATACCAGCACCATCTTGGCAGGCAGTTTGGCCTGTGCCAGTGCGGTGCCTTTATGACTGGAGGTGGTGACAATGGTGTAGCCCGCCTTGCGGAAGGTATCCAATACCGAGAGAAAATCGTCGGCGTTGATCGCCTTGATATGCTCTGCGCCGCCTTCAGCGGTACGCACCGCCGCGCCCGATTCCAGCAAAGCCGGATCCTGCAGCATCACCGCGTTAACACCGAAATGCGCACAGGAGCGCACGATCGCCCCCAGGTTATGCGGGTTGCCCACTTCTTCCAGCGCCAGCACACAATCTTTTGCCGGTGCATTTTGCAGATAGGTCTGCGCATCCAGGCCCTGACGTTTTTTGATCAGGAAGCACACGCCGCCGTGGTGTTCAGTACCGGAAGCTTTCGCCAGCTCTTCTTCGTCCACCACGTGGTAAGCCTTGCGGTTAGCTGCCATCCAGCGCAGCGCTTCGCGAAAACGCGGCGTAACCGACTGCACGAACCAGGCACGCACGATGGCGTCCGGGCGGCTGGCGAACAGCGCTTTACAGGCATTCTCACCGTAAACGCGGGTTTCTTCAGCACGCTGGCGGCGCAACTGCTCGGGATCGATAAAGCTTTTGCCGCTGATGCCACCGTGATCAAACGCCGGTTCGTCTTCCGGGCCACGGGACACGGTTTTCCACGGAGAATCATAACCACCCCGATCTTCAGTACGCGCCGGGCGACGAGGACGATCGCTTTCACTGCGGCGGGAATCAGCACCACGGCGGTCATTGCTACGTGATTTATCCTGAGCGGAGCGGCCACCCGTGCGTGCATTGTCAGGGCGGCCTTTGCCGTCCGGACGCTTATTCTTGTTACGGTTGTCGCCGCTGTCATCGTCACTGCGGACGTACATCACTTTGACCTTACCGTTCTTGCCACTAAATGAATCGTTCATTGTCTTCTCCACCAACGCGCAGGGCGCGAAGATTACCTGATGTTGGTACGCTAAGCCACCAACTTGCACAAAAGCCAGCAACTATCACACTCATCGAACAAATCACTTTGTTCAATGCGCCACTTTTACCGATAATAAGCAGCATTAAAGATACCTATATCCAACGTACTTGGAGCACCCGAGGTCACCATGAATACAGTTTGTGCAGCGTGTAATGCCATCAACCGCGTCCCTGAAGAGCGCCTGGCCGATGGCGCCAAATGTGGCCGCTGTGGCCATCAACTGTTTAGCGGCGAAGTGATTAACGCCACTGCCGCGACGCTTGACCACCTGTTACAGGATGATCTGCCAGTAGTGGTTGATTTCTGGGCCCCCTGGTGTGGCCCGTGCCGCAGTTTTGCGCCCATTTTTGAAACCGTGGCCAAAGAACGAGCCGGTAAGGTGCGCTTTGTGAAGATCAACACCGAGGCCGAACCCGAACTGGGCGCTCGTTTCCACATCCGCAGCATTCCCACCATCATGATGTTCCGTGAAGGCAAAATGGTCGACATGCTCAACGGCGCCATGCCAAAAGCGCCCTTTGATAACTGGCTCAACGACTTAGTTTAACGTAAAAAGCCTGGCTGCGCCGCCTCCCGTTTAGCGCACCTGTTAAAGCCCGAGCTGCTCTCCCGCCGGGCTTTTTTCTGCGCTACAATAGCGGTTTTTCTCAGGATCGTTATGACCGACAACGCCGTACTTCGCCTGCGCCAATTTCGTTTAGCCAATGCTACCCGCCCATTTCGCGCCCGTGGTTGTCGCGCGGTGCGTTGTCAACATTGCCTGTTACCACAGCAGAACTGCCTGTGTGCCACCATTAAACCCCAGTTGGCTGGCAGCCGCTTCTGCCTGATTATGTTCGGCACCGAGCCGCTCAAGCCCAGCAATACTGGCCGCCTGATCGCCGATATCCTGCCAGATACCCAGGCATTCCTCTGGTCACGTACCGACGTCGATCCCGGGTTACTTGAGGCGATTAACGATCCCGAACGCCAGCCTTACGTGGTATTCCCGGCCTCTTATGCCGATGCCGATCGCCCGGTATTCAGTGAATTGCCCCGCGGTGGAAAGCCCCCTTTATTTATCATGCTCGATGGAACCTGGGCAGAAGCACGCAAAATGTTCCGCAAAAGCCCGTATCTGAATCAGTTCCCGGTCTTCTCGCTGAACGTGCTGGCGGCCTCCGGTTATCAACTGCGTGAAGCCAGCCGCACCGAACAGCACTGCACCGCCGAAGTGGCGGCGGCGCTGCTGCAACAGGCAGGAGACGAACAGGCCGCTGCCGGGCTTGCTCAACATTTCAATTACTTCCGCGCGCAATATCTGGCGGGGAAAGCTTGCCGCTCAGAGGCACCGGTCACAGCAAACCTGCCACAAAGCGCCTAAAATCAGGCAATAAGTCGTCTATACGCAAAAAGCCAGGGGATATCGGGAGCCGCATATGAGCCAGCGAGGGTTAGAAGCACTGTTACGTCCCAAATCGATTGCCGTTATCGGCGCTTCACAACAGCCCAATCGCGCGGGTTATCTGATGATGCGCAACCTGTTAGCCGGTGGCTTTACCGGCCCGATTTTACCGGTGACGCCCCGTTACAAAGCCGTATGTGGCGTCATGGCCTATCCCGATGTCACCAGCCTGCCGCTCACACCCGATCTGGCCGTGCTGTGCGTTAACGCTCAGCGTAATCTGTCCTTGATCGAGGCGCTGGGTAAGCGCGGGTGCAAAGCCGCGATAGTGCTCTCGGCCCCGCATCAGCAATTTGCCGAACTCAAAGCCACCGCACAGCGTTATTCGATGCGGCTGCTCGGGCCAAACAGCCTGGGCCTGCTAGCACCCTGGCAAGGCATCAATGCCAGTTTCTCTCCGGTTCCGATTCAGAAAGGTAAACTGGCGTTTATCTCCCAGTCCGCCGCCGTGGCCAATACCGTTTTAGACTGGGCGCAACAGCGAGAGGTTGGCTTCTCTTATTTCATCGCGCTGGGTGACAGCCTGGATATCGACGTCGACGATCTGCTCGACTTTCTGGCGCGCGACAGCAAGACCAGCGCCATTTTGTTGTACCTGGAAAATATCAGCGATGCGCGGCGCTTCCTTTCGGCTTCGCGCAGTGCCTCGCGCAATAAGCCAATCCTGGTGATCAAGAGCGGCCGCAGCCAGCAGGCGCAGCAGCTGCTCAACAGCCAGCAAGGGCTGGATGCGGCCTATGATGCCGCGATCCAGCGCGCCGGTTTGCTGCGCGTGCAGGATACCCATGAACTGTTTTCCGCCGTGGAAACCCTAAGCCATATGCATCCACTGCGCGGCGAACGGCTGCTGGTTCTCAGTAATGGTGCCGCCCCCGCCGCCATGGCGCTGGACGAGTTGCTGAGCCGTAATGGCAAGCTGGCGGTGTTGACGGAAGAGACGCAGGAAAAACTCAAAGCAGCCCTGCCGGAATTTATCCAGGCCAGCAACCCGATCGACCTGCGTGATGACGCTACGCCGCAGCGTTATCTGGCAGCGCTGCAGCCATTACTTGATAGCCATGATTATGATGCGCTGCTGTTGATCCACGCCCCTAGTGCGGCGTCACCAGGCACTGAAACCGCCGAACGGCTGATCGAGGCCATACGCCAACACCCGCGCGGTAAACGCATTACGCTGCTGACCAACTGGTGTGGGGAGTATTCCTCGCAGGAAGCCCGCCGCCAGTTTACCGAAGCCGGGATCCCTACTTACCGTACCCCTGAAGGCGCCGTCACCGCTTTTATGCATATGGTGGAATACCGCCGCAACCAGAAACAGTTAAAAGAAACGCCGGCGCTGCCCGTGGGGCTCACCGCCAATACCGCTGATGCTCACCGCTTGATCGATCGGGCACTGGCAGAAGGCGCTACCCAGCTCGATACCCACGAGGTTCAGCCTATCCTGCAAGCTTACGGCCTCAGCACATTGCCAACCTGGATTGCCAGTGACAGCGCTGAAGCCGTGCACATTGCCGAGCAGATTGGTTATCCGGTAGCGCTGAAGCTGCGCTCGCCCGATATTCCACACAAATCCGAGGTGCAGGGCGTGATGCTTTATCTGCGCACCGCCATCGAAGTGCAGCGCGCGGCAGAAGCGATCCTCGATCGGGTAAAACGCACTTACCCGCAGGCGCGTATTCACGGGCTATTGGTGCAAAGCATGGCCAACCGGGCCGGAGCGCAGGAGCTACATATTGCCGTAGAACAAGACGCCATCTTTGGGCCGCTGATTATGCTCGGGGAAGGCGGGGTCGAATGGCGGCAGGAAAATCAGGTGGCCGTCGCACTGCCGCCGTTAAATATGGCGCTGGCGCGCTATCTGGTACTGCAGGCGGTGAAGGGCGGCAAAATCCGCAGCCGCAGTGCGTTGCGCCCACTCGACATCCCCGGCTTAAGCCGCCTGCTGGTGCAGGTTTCTAACCTGATCCTGGATTGCCCGCAGATCTCGCGCCTGGATATTCACCCGGTGCTGGCTTCCGGCCATGAATTCACCCTGCTGGATGTGTCAATGCAGCTCGCACCTTTCAGCGGCGATCCGCAGGCACGGCTGGCTATCCGCCCGTATCCTCATGAATTGGAAGAAACCATCACACTGAAAGATGGCTCACAATGCCTGTTCCGCCCGATCCTGCCGGAAGATGAACCTGCGCTGAAGCATTTTATCGATCATGTCACCAAAGAAGATCTCTACTACCGCTACTTCAGTGAGATCAACGAGTTTACCCACGACGATTTGGCTAATATGACGCAAATCGACTACGATCGTGAGATGGCTTTCGTTGCCGTGCGTAACGGTGAAGAGATTATCGGCGTCACCCGCGCGCTCTCCGATCCGGATAATACCGATGCTGAATTCGCCGTGCTGGTGCGTTCCGATCTGAAAGGATTGGGCCTTGGCAGGCAGTTGATGCTGAAGTTGATCGGCTATGCCCGCATGCGCGGTCTGACTCGCCTGATCGGGATTACAATGCCCAACAACCGTGGTATGGTCACGCTTGCGCAAAAGCTTGGCTTTGCGGTCGATATTCAAATTGACGAAGGCATTGTCAATTTAGCCCTGCCGCTACAGGCCGCTGTGACGCAGTGATCTCTGTCGCAATGCGCTACGAATCCACCACTTACCGCCAAAAAATACGCGCGGTTGGGCAAGTAGTGGTATTATCCCCGGTTATTCGAATGACGGTTTTAATACGAATGGCGTTCCGGCCATCCAAACATGAGAGAAGAAGCGCACTGTGATGTTGTCAAAATTCAAACGTAGTAAACATCAACAACACCTTGCACAACTGCCCAAACTCCCCCAGACGGTTGCTGATGTCCGTACCCTTTATGCGCCGTCTGATTTCCGCACGACGCTGCTGGAAGCGATCGCTAATGCCACAACGCGTATTTATCTGGTTGCGCTCTATCTGGAGCATGACGATGCAGGTCGCGATATCCTTGAGGCACTTTATCAGGCCAAGCAGCAGCGCCCGGAGCTGGAAATTTGCGTTCTGGTGGACTGGCATCGCGCTCAGCGTGGGCGTATCGGCGCAGAAGCCACCAATACCAATGCGGATTGGTATTGTGCGATGGCGGCGCAGCATCCACAGCTTTCAGTTCCGGTTTACGGCGTTCCGGTCAATACCCGTGAAGCCTTGGGCGTGTTGCATCTGAAAGGTTTCGTGATCGACGATACCGTCATTTACAGCGGTGCCAGCATTAATGATGTCTATCTGCATCAGCACGAGAAGTACCGTTACGATCGCTACCAGTTAATCACTAACGCCGTACTGGCTGATACCCTGATCGATTACATCAAGCAACACCTGCTGATCGCCGGTGCCGTACAGCGCCTTGACCGTGACGATCGCCCCAAAAGCCCGGAAATCAAGAACGAAACCCGCATGTTTCGCTTTGCGTTGCGCCGTGCCAGCTATGAGTTTCGTGGTAAAGCCGGCAATGATGAACTGGCGGTAACTCCGCTGGTCGGGCTGGGTAAACAGAGCATACTGAATAAAACGATCCACCATCTGATGGCCAGTGCCGATCAGAAGCTGACGCTGTGTACGCCTTACTTCAACCTGCCAGCCTTGTTAGTGCGCAATATCATCTATCTGTTACGCCAAGGGAAACAGGTTGAAATCATCGTGGGCGACAAAACCGCTAACGACTTCTACATTCCTGAAGATCAGCCGTTCAAGATTATCGGCGCATTGCCCTATCTGTATGAAATCAACCTGCGCCGCTTTCTGAGCCGCCTGCAGCGCTATGTCGATACCGGCCAGCTGATTGTGCGCCTGTGGAAAGACGGGGATAACAGTTATCACCTGAAGGGGATGTGGGTCGATGACCAATGGCAGTTGATCACGGGTAACAATCTTAATCCGCGCGCCTGGCGGCTGGATCTGGAGAATGCCATCCTGATCCACGATCCTAAGCAGGAAATGCGCGAGCAGCGTCACAAAGAGCTGGAAACGATCCGCACACATACCACAGTAGTCGATAACTATGCCGATCTACAGAGTATCCAGCAGTATCCGGTTAAAGTGCGCAAACTGATCCGCCGCTTGCGCCGTATCCGCATTGATAGATTGATTAGCCGTATACTCTAGCCTCGTTATAATGATTTTCAGCACAGCCCGGTATAGATGCCGGGCTTTTTTGTCCCCAGTGCAACAGGATGCTTTCACTATGCGCCTACTCCGTCTGCTTATTCTGCTCCCAGGGTTGCTATTCATCAGCGGCTGTACGCACATGGCCAATGATCGCTGGACCGGGAAAGACAAAGCTCAGCATTTTGTTGCCTCTGCCGCCCTGGCTGCTGCCGGAGCCGCCTATGGCGATCGTCAAAACTGGAATGAAGCCCGCAGCCGCAGCTTTGGTCTGACATTCTCTATCGGCATTGGCGCTGCCAAAGAACTGTATGATAGCCGCGCAGGCGGGACCGGCTGGAGCTGGAAAGATTTTGCCTGGGATGTGGCTGGCGCAGCCACTGGCTACAGCCTGTACCACATCGCCCGCTAACTTACAGCTCGATCTCTTTATCCTTACGGTGCAGTTTTAACGACACGAACAGTGCCAGCAAACACATCGCGGAGACATACCAAAAGAACGCATGCTCCACCCCAAAGGACTTCAGCGACAGCGCAACATATTCAGCTGAACCGCCAAACATGGCATTAGCTACCGCATAAGACAGGCCTACCCCTAATGCTCGCACTTCTGCAGGAAACATCTCTGCTTTCAATAGCCCGCTAATTGAGGTGTAGAAACTGACGATAAACAACGCCAGCACGATCAGGCCGAATGCCGCATAGGGGCTGGTAACACTTTTCAGGGTGAACAGAATTGGCACCGTCAGCAAAGTCGCCAGCGAGGTAAAAATCAGCATTGAGCTGCGGCGGCCAATCTTATCTGATAATGCCCCGATCAGCGGTTGCAGCAGCATGTAAATGAACAACGCGGCGGTCATGATGACGCTGGCTAATTTGGCGTCTAGGCCGGTAGTATTGACCAGGTATTTCTGCATGTAGGTGGTGAAGGTATAAAAGCTCAGCGAACCACCGGCGGTAAAACCCAGCACCATCAAGAATGCTTTACGGTTTTTCCACAGCCCTTTCAGCGAGCCGGCATCTTTATGACTACGGGTTTTCTCATTGGACGTTTCATTCAGCGAACGGCGCAGAAACAAAGCAACGACCGCCAACGCGGCCCCCAGAGCGAACGGAATGCGCCAACCCCAGGCTTTTAACTCTTCAGTGGAAAGGATCTGCTGCAATCCCACCAGAACCAACAACGCCAACAGTTGACCGCCAATCAGCGTTACATATTGGAAGGAAGCATAAAAACCTCGCTTCCCCTTCACCGCTACCTCACTCATATAAGTAGCGCTGGTTCCATATTCACCGCCAACTGACAGCCCCTGAAACAGTCTGGCAATCAACAACAAGGCCGGAGCCCAGCTACCGATCGCCTCATAGGTCGGCAAACAGGCGATCGCCAGCGAGCCGGCACACATCATGCAGACCGATATCAACATCGAGTTCTTTCGGCCGTGTCGATCGGCAATATAGCCAAACAGCCAACCTCCGATGGGCCGCATAAAGAAACCGGCAGCGAAAACGCCCGCAGTCTGCAACAGCTGTGTCGTGCTGTTGCCTGCAGGGAAGAATAAGGCAGCAAAATAGATTGAGCAAAAAGAGTAAACGTAAAAATCAAACCACTCCACCAGGTTCCCTGATGAAGCTCCAACAATAGCGAAAATCCGCTTCTTTTTATCTTGTGCCGCCAGATCGGCGTTTTCCTTATTATCAATAATCAAGGTGGTTTCTACCATTGTGTTTCTCCGCGCTAACTCAGCAATCTAAGCCGATGTATTGTCAGTTAATTGTTTCTTAATTGTTGGTTTTTAGTTAACAATAAATCCTGATAACAGGCTAAACATAACTGACAAAACAGGGAGTTAAACGTGAATTTTGTGACGGAGGCTAAATAGTAGGGTGTAACTAGATGAAACTACGTTAAATTTTCTTCATGATAAAACAAAAAGCCCCATGCTTTCGCATGAGGCTTTTTGTTTTGTTTGATGCCTGGCAGTGTCCTACTCTCGCATGGGGAGACCCCACACTACCATCGGCGCTACGGCGTTTCACTTCTGAGTTCGGCATGGGGTCAGGTGGGACCACCGC
>NZ_JBBCVB010000022.1:0-104344 GCF_037199905.1 Serratia sp. MMO-28 | reverse complement strand
CTCCCACGGGCTTGGTGTCCCAGAGGGCGTACGTGCTGCCACGCCGGGTAAGAACACGGTACAACCTATCTTTTTACATCAACTACAAACATACAAGGGTTAGGGTGAGGGGATGAACACCGCACTACAAGCCCCCGGCCCTCTCCCACGGGGAGAGGGGGCAGCTCCTTTAGCATTTCACACGATTATGCAGTTTTGCGTTTAGCTGACAAGCATTAGGCCAGAAGGCCCCAAACGGTTAACAGTATTCAATGAAAAACAGGTTCAGAGGACAGATATTTCTCAAGCATTAACCTTATTGCCGCTGCTGCAGATGGCTCATACTGCCATACAGCGCCAGCAACTGGGCATATTCAGCCGCGTCATAAAAACTGCAGGTGCCGCGGCCAAACTCTTTCGCCACTTCTACGGCAAATTTCACCGTCAATGCAATGTCCACTTCATGGCTAGCCCCGGTACCGCAGCCCGGCACCACCGATTCCGTGCAGATCGCCACGCCAACCACCGGTGCCTTGGTGGCCGTTGAGGGTTGCAGAATACTGTTGAGGTGATGCACACCATTGCCGTAAGGGGTAATGTCCTGCGTGGTGATCGGAAATGTTACTGCCGCACGGCCGCTGGTCATCTCCATAATACGCAGCAAATCTTCCGCTACCCGCAGGATGTAGCCTTCTTTCACCGTCGGCGACAGCGCATAACCCTTATGATTGATGATCCTGTTACCTTTGGTGGTATCAATCGACAAAACAGCATCCGCTTCCGGCACCACTTCATTATCATTCATCGTAACGTCGTCGATCGGCGAATCCATAAAGTCCACAGGATCGTGCGGGCGCGTGGGGGCGTTCGGGCAAATATGGGTGGTAATAATCACGTCTCCCGGCAGCACGTCGCCTTTGCGCTGCATTTCTGCCAGCTTCAGGGCGCAGGCTATCGCGGCAATGGCGCCATCGCCATCAGAAACCAGCCCGATGCGCGTCGGGCGTGCGCCAATGCCCCCCAGGCGGCCAATGATCCCCAACGTCGGCGCGCTGCCGCCCACGCTTTTACCCGCGCTGCCAGCGATCTCAATACGGACAAAATCGGTTGATCCTTTTGTACCCGTGGCGCGCTGGGTACTGGCTTTGACCGCCGGATATGATGCGAATAAATCAACGACATCCTGGCCGCTCACATAGGCGTTGTCGATTAACTCAAAAACCTGCAGCGTTTGTTGCAAACTCATGTCCTATACCTCGCAAATTTTGTCTGGTGTATTCATGCCCCAGCGTTATTTCCCTTTACTGGAAAAAATGGAATTGAAAAAGTTGTACAACGCGTCACCGGCAATAAACCCGGCCGCCATGATCTCCATCGGGGTGCGGCCTTGATCCCCCCAGCGCTTGATGATCAGGATACGCAACGTAATGCCGACCACCACCGCCCACCCTGCCAACGGGTTGTTAATCAGTAAACCGGTGGCCAGCAACACCCCAAGCTGGCGTTTTGGCCCACCGATAAACTGCACGATGGCCCCTGGAATGGCCCAGATCAGCAGGTTGAAGGCGATGCCCGGTTGCGCTCCGGCCTCAATGGTCTTGGCATACACACGCGCCACCGGTGGCACCAGATCCTGCAGGAAATAGCTGGTGTAAGAGAAATAAACTACCGGAATGGCGATCACAAAAGCGATCATCGCGGCAATCAGCTGAATGCGGCGCCCCAGCAGTTCCTGCTGCAAATCCTTGCCGTAACCACGCAGGATAAAGCCCGCTTTCAGGTCAAACCCCATATCAGCAAATGCGGGCCCCGTAGCGGCGGTAAAACCGGTGAGAATACACAGCGCCAACGGTGGGAAGCCGAGCAGAATACCGATAATCAAGGTGATCAGCGCCACGGCAAAGGCCGGGAACCAACCGGAATGCATTGCCGCGATCCCGACGATCAGCTCATGCACGAAGGCGGCAAAAGCGGCATAAATTACAAACAACAGCAGCATGGTCAACGACATTTCACTGTACAGCCCCCCCGCCAGCGCCAGCAGTGCGGCGATCGCCACATAGCCCGCAGCCCCTAACCCCAGCGCTCTACGCACTTCGCTGTCGGGCTGCGTATGGGTGGAAGCGTTATCCGCATTCTTGTTGCGGATCACCTGAACCACCTGAATCAGCGCCACCAGGCCTGCGCCAACCATCACACCGTGCGGAATATACTGCGCATTGAGATCCACCCCCGTCAGCGGTTGGCCGTAGGCGCGCAGCAACAGGCCTATGCCGAACATGCTCAGCGCCCAGATGTTGCCAATAAACGCAGTACCAAAAGCCGCCATCGGGATTTTAAGCATCGAACCGGCGACCCCAATCACCACGCCCACCACCAGCAGCCAGGCCTGCTTACCACCGCGATCGCCAGCTTTGATCGCCTCTGCGGCGGCCACGCCCGGTGGCCAGGCATTGGCCGCCGGAAACACTTTGGTGTCAAACAGGCGATACAGCAGGTAGGCATCCAGCAACATCGCGGCAGCCACGCCGCAGAACATCGGCATAATCAGTTGGGGCTGCCCCATCACATAAGGAACGGCAATCGGCATCAGCAAACTGTTGGCGGCACCAAAGGTGGCAGAAGAAATCACCGTTTGTGCCAGGTTCTGGGTATGTATTGAGCGGTAACGCTGGAACATCTGCAGCGGAATACGCGCCAGCAACATGGCGAACAGCGCACCAATAATCGAGGTATTGGGCGTCACCCCCAGAGTGGTGATCAGCTGCACCCCGATAATGGCCCCGATGACCGACAACAGCACCATCACCAGCAGCGTGCCGATATCTTTTAACGGATTAATGCTTGTCTCTGGTTTCATAAACAGTTGTCCCTGAATATTCCTGTTTTTTGGCAAAAATAATATTTCAGGTATCAAGCGCCGCTGCAGTTCCATTATTTGGAACTTACAGTGAAATGGTTTATTTATTGCCTGCCTTGGTCTGATTTAATTACAACCCGGCAATTAAATCGTCTGTAAATACCCCTGGTGTTGAAACACAAATTAATTCAACCGTAACGCTGTTTTATAAACCTATACCACCTGTTGCCAGTACTCATCACCAAGCCTTACTGCCAGTTGCCGGGAAACCGCCAGCAATGCCTCAAGAACCTGAGGTAAGTATGGCTGTTCTTCGCTCTGTGAGGGGAAGGATAAGCATAACCCCACCGTCTCATTGCGGTGTTTATTGGTTACTGACGTTGCCAAAGAACTGATCCCCGGCAGCGTTTCGTTACGCGCCAATGACCAGCCCTGCTGCCTCACCTGGGCCAATTTTTGCAGTAGCGCATCCAACGTCTGCGGTGAGTTGGCCGCAGTGGCCTGATAGCCTGCGGCAAAACGTTCACACACCTGTTCATCACTTTCGCGTGCCAGCATCGCCCGCCCCACCGAGGTTTCTGCTGCTGGAGAACAAACGCCTACCGGTGTGACCACCTGCAGGAAATGGCGGCCAGGGAAGGTGCGCATCACCCGGCTCTCGCGCCCTTCCAGCATCGCAATATAACCGGTGCAAAAGGTCAGTTGGTTGAGCTGAGTCATTAGCACCGAGGCGCTTTCCACCAGCGGCGTTGACAGATAATGGCTGGCAACCGAAAGCAGTAGATGCCCAATCTTATACAGGCGGCTTTCGGGATCGCGCTCCAACATCCCTTGGCCTTCCATGGTTTGCAACAGGCGCGAAACCGTGCTTTTTGGTAACCCAAGTTGCTCGACCACATCACTGAATGAAATTCCCGGCTGGCCGTGAGTCATACGCCGCTGAGAAAATAGCTTTAACACCGCTGAGGCATTCTCTAATGTGGTCATCATGCACCTTGTTCCATTATATGGAACTAAGTTCCTAATCGATATTTAGAAACTAAAACCCACAGCACTGAGCGTCAAGGTATTTATTTCCCACCGCCACAAGCAACCTCAGTAAATAATTCTTCACTCAAGAAAATACGACACAGAACGCAAAGTGATTACCAATTAAACTTTGCAGATGTCCGCTTGCGAATATAAATATCAGCACAAAATGCTAATACAGATCGTTACGTCAGAAATGATCAAAAGGTGAACAATGGGGGCGAATGAGAGGAACATATAACGCTTGGGAATAGGCCAAGGTAAAAACGGGGCCACCCAAAAGGTGCCCCAGAGGAAGTTTATCTCACCGTTTCACAGTGCAAAGCCGCGAGGATTTGTTCAACCACCTGGGCCGGAGGAAGGGTTCCATCCATCACATAATGCGCGGTTTCCTGGTACAGCGCCTCGCGCGCCGCCAGCACTTCCAGCATTTCTTCGGCGATCGGGCGGCCTGTTAATGTCGGGCGCTGCGCATCTTGTGGATAGTCTTCCAACCGACGTGCCAACACGCTGGCAGGTGCGCGCAGATAAATCACCGTTCCCTGCTGGCGCATAAACCGACGGTTCTCTTCCGCCAGGATCATACCCCCCCCCGTGGCAATCAGGGTTGACGGCTGAGTCACCTCTTGCAAAGCCAGGGATTCACGACGGCGGAACCCTAACCACCCTTCTTGCGCCACCATTTCCGCCACGCTCATGTGCGCAGCCTGCTGCATAAACAAATCGGTATCAATGAACTGATAACCCAGGGCCTGCGCTAACGCGCTCCCCACCGTGGTTTTACCGGCTCCGCGCGCGCCTACCATAAAAATGGTTTGTGTCATTACGGGTTGTCCCTTGTGCAGTAGCTTGTAGGCATTGGTTTGCCAGCAGGATGTCTGGCAGGCAGATCGAACGATAGCTGCTGCATCATACCGCCCCCACTCTGTATTTCAATCTTTACGACGGTGTAAATTTTACAGCGCAGCGGCTACCCGCCACAACCACCGTCAACCTGGCCCGCAATCGTTCCCCTGTAAGGCCAGAGCGCGCCATTTAAGCAGACTTTCCCGCTAGCAGGAACCCTTGTGACTCTGAGTCCCCCCGCAGTGCAGAGAGAGCGCCGACAAAAGCGTTCGCTAACAGCAGAAAAAACAGGCTACATTGAGCGAATAAGGGAGGGATAAATGGCACGACAAATTGTTCCGTTAACCGAATACCCACAATTGGCCGACGTATGCGCCGCCTGGGCCTTCGGCCAGTGGGGCTCACAACGCGGTGGTTCGCTGGAGCGCACCCGCCAGCGTTTTACTCTGTGCAGCAAACCCAGCGATGACTACCTGACGTTGATGATGATAGACGGCGATCGCCCCTTGGGCATGGCCAGCCTGTGGCCGAGTGACGATCATCACCGAAAGGATCTTTCCCCCTGGTTAGCGGGCGTTTTTGTGCATCCAGACCACCGGCGGCAGGGTATCGCTCAGCAGTTGGAGCAAGCCATTGTCTTGATTGCGCAACAGCGTGGTTACTCCGTTCTGCATTTGATTACCGATCGTTCAGAAAAGCTGTATGCCGCTTGGGGTTGGCAAACCATCGAACAACGTCATCAGCATGGCGAACAGGTGGTGGTGATGGAGAAACGGCTCTGATTAGAACCGGCAAGGGTATAAAGGCTGCAATAATAATCGACCAATAACCCTCATTGGCATTACTGGTCAGATTATCATCCGCAGCCGTCTATTATATTCGCCAATATAGCGAGCCGAACTGCTGGTGTATTATTACCGGTAGATTTCTGCATTACCGCGCCAATCGCTGGAATCCCCTGGGTTATCCAGGCCAATAATCCGATAGTGGGTTGCACCATCTTGCACGGCTTTCTGTTTTAAAGCGTTGACAGCATCATCGGGTGAGCCGCTGATGCCAGAAACCGAAATAACCCCCATGCTTTGCATAGTGCTGGCTTGGGCACTGTCGACCTGTTTAGCGGACATCCCCGCTGCCAGCGTTGAGAATGAAGCGGTAGCGATCAGTGTGGCTGCGATGCAAGGTAATAGTTTCATGATTGACTCCGTTGTTTTGCGTGTTAACTCGTTCTCAGTGCTGTTAATTATTGGCCAGCCAATGAAAACGGACGTCATCCAATGTAAAGAAACTCAATCATTGTGAGTAAAACAAGGAGGAAGGGAGAAAAATTATTTCCTGATAGCGCCAAACTTTATTTATAGTAAAATTTTATGCCTTATTTTATGGAAATAAAAACTTATTTAATTGGCCAGAGAATAGCGCTTTCATTTTTAAGCAATTTTAACTCCACTTTACAGTGCACATTGGCAACTTTCACCCAGAAGACATGCTGATGCCACCAGTGAGTTGCTCAGTTGTGTTCTAACAGTTGCTTTCCGTGTTTGCCATGACGCCACTCTCTGAGCCTCTGCCCCCTGACAGGCACTGCAGCAATCAAGCTGCTCCGGCGATACATCTCTATCCCCATCATACTTCATGTTACTTGGGTATTAGCTGCACACGTTCACCTTGGTCATTATAGTTCGCTATGCTCCCAGGGATTGAGATGTTTACCGCTTACAAGCAACTCGAATTATTTCAGGTACATGCTCTTCACTTTTTGCGTCGCAGGAATACCGGTTACATTCACAAGCCTGACGCGCTTACTCAAGTAAGTTTATTCGGCAGTGTTTATTTACCGCTTGCAGGCATTTGCTCAGTCAGGAACCCTGCAATAACAAATTGCAGCAGGCGCGGTGCCCTATTTAGTGGCCAGCGGTAAAACCGGTTTTGCTGCCAATGGCTACGGGGAACATTCACCAGATGGATATTCCCTGCAAGCGGTTATCGTCATTGAGTTAGTTCTGATCGCATTCTTACTGATTGTTATTCATGGTGCGACAGACAAGCGTGCACCGGCAGGGAGTGCTCTTTTCAGGGCAGCTCACACCGGGCTGCCCTGCGGCCCTTTACCCCTTGGTAACCTCAAACATCATAATATCGCTGGTGAACGAACCGTCGGCCTGA
The DNA here is from genome assembly GCF_037199905.1 of Serratia sp. MMO-28. Classification (NCBI taxonomy): domain Bacteria; kingdom Pseudomonadati; phylum Pseudomonadota; class Gammaproteobacteria; order Enterobacterales; family Yersiniaceae; genus Serratia; species Serratia sp. MMO-28. The sequence goes on along the minus strand of NZ_JBBCVB010000022.1, from coordinate 97,464 downwards.
ATGGCAAAATGTTGGCGCACATCTTCTGCCGCCCCTTGCTGCAGGGCGCGAATGGCAATGACAAAATGCTCAGGGGTACGCATCCGCGCCACCCAACTGCTGAATTCCAACTCCAGGCGATCCGCCGTCACCTCTCGAACCAGCAACCCAGCTTCAGTGAACATCCCCAACCATTCGCCAGGAGCATAGTTACGCACATGTGACGTATCACGCAGCACCTCAACGGTTTGCAGATAAATATCCAACAGAGGATGGCCCGGTGAAACGACATCCATGAAAATGGCACGGCCACCGGGTTTCAATACCCGTTTCACCTCGCGCAGTGCCTGGCCCACATCGTGCCAGTGATGCGCCGAGTAACGGCTGATCACCACATCAAAGCTGGCGTCATCAAACGGCAACCGCTCCGCTACGCCTTGTTGCACCTGTACATTACCCAACCCTTTCTCTGCGGCAGCTTTGCCAACCACGTCCAGCATCTGCGCGGACAGATCGTAAGCCACTACCTGCGCCACCCGTGCTGCAGCAGTAAAGCTGGCATGCCCTGCCCCACACCCCACATCAAGCAACCGTGCTTCACTGCTGCCTTCCAGCAATTGCGCCAAACGTTGCAGATCTTTGCCCTGTGCATGTACCGCACTGGTTAAATAGGCGTGAGCCTGTTCGCCGAACTGACGTTCGACCGCGTTTTTGTGGCTGTCGCTAATGCTCATCTCTACTCCCGTTATGGTATGTGCCGGATGGTTTTCAGCGACTATAATTAACTTGCTATACGGGTACAATATGAGCACTTATCCTAGTATCAACAGGTACCACCCTATGGAATCAGACGCTTTATCCGGCCCCAAAGCCCTCGGCGCCTTTCTGCGCGCACACCGGGAGCGGGTAACGCCAGAAATGCTGGGCCTGCCCACGGCTCCGCGCCGCCGCACCAGCGGTTTACGCCGTGAGGAACTGGCGCAAATCAGCGGCATCAGCGCAACCTGGTATACCTGGATCGAACAAGGGCGGGAGGTTTCTATTTCGCCCTACACGCTGGCGCGGATTGCCAAAGCGCTGCGCCTCGGCCATGCCGAACGTCATTACCTGTTTACGCTGGCGCGCATCGCCGACCCGGAGTTGGAACAATTACAGGAAACGGTTAACGCTACCGTGCTGCAAAGCGTGCATCAGATGAGAGTACCCTGTTACCTGCTCGATCTGACCTGGAATATGATGGCCTGGAATCAGCAGGCAGAAACGCTGTTCAGCGGCTGGCTGAATCAGGCCAAAACCCCGAACCTGTTACATTTTATGTTCTTCCACCCGCAGGCCAGGACACTGGTCAGCAATTGGGAAGATCGCGCGCGACGAGTGGTGGCCGAGTTCCGCGCCGAAACCAGCCATCATCAGGGAACCGAAGAAATACGCGCCTTTGTACGCAATATGACGCACAACAGCGAAGCCTTTCATCATTGGTGGAAACAGCAGGACGTGATGGCACGCGAAGGCGGGGAACGCACCTTTACCCACCCGCAGCAGGGGGAGTTGCATTATCAGCAGGTCACGTTCTACCCTGCCGAGCACCACGGGTTGAAGCTGGTCATGTTAATGCCTTTGCCGTAACTGGTAACAAATTCATATACCCTTCATACTTCAAGTTGCATGTGCGTTGGCTTTGTTACTCGGCCCATCCCCCCTTCGGGGCCGCTGCAACTCGAATTATTTTGGGTATATCTCCCAAGTGAAGCCAGGCGGTGGCGCCGCTGTTTAGGGGGTTTCACTATCGCTGATTTTTGCCAGCGCCATGCGGTAAGCTTTCACCTTCTTGCGTTTCTTCAACCAGGTTGCGGCTGAAACAACAAAAATGGCCCCGGACATGGTCAATACCCCGGCGGGGTGGCCATAAAACACCATCAAAATAAAGTAAACGGCTGAAACAATCGCCACCCATTTCGCCGCATTCCCTACGGCATTTTTTTCGTGGGTTAAACGGCGGATCGACTCTTCTTCGCTGATTCCCATATGCCCTCCTTGTGGCTGAATGCTCCATTATATGTAATAGGAGTGCTGAGATTTCAATCGATTACACGGTAAAGAAGCGTAAATATCAACGAATCACATTATCGCCCCCAGCACATTGCGCACAACTCAGTGCAAGTAGCTGTTTACCGTACTTGAAAAGACGGTATCAGCCGGTGATCTCAATGGCATTGCCATCAGGATCGCGAATAATCGCCTCATAGAAGCCGTCGCCGGTCCAGCGCGGTGCAGCCTGCAGAATACCGTCCTGTTTTGCCCGCTGTGCCAGTTCGTCTACCCGCGCCTCGCTGCCCAATGACAGGGCGATGTGCGCCCAGCCGATCCGCTCCTCCCCTTGCTTGCCCGGCAGCAAACCAGGAACCTTCATGATTTCCAGCGCTGGCCCGTCAGCCAGGTGAACAAAACGCGAAACAAACCCAGGGCGGTTGTGGCTCACGTACTCCTCGCCCGCAACACCGTTAAAATAGCGCTGCCAGAAGGCAACCTGCGCCTCTATATCCTGCGTCCATATGGCGACATGAGCTATTTTCATCGTCATTCTCCGTGAGGTTGAGGGATGGAAAGCAGGTTACCGCCGCTGAGCGTCACCTGCTGTTCAAGTTCTGGATGTGCGCCGCGCACCGTCACCAGGTTGTCGACCCGGCTGGCGGGCAGGAAGCCATAGGGAGCATAAGTATTGAGTTTGTCGCGGGTGCACAGCACGCTCACGTTGCCGCTGCGCGCCAGCACCTGCCGTTTAAACTGCGCCTCCTGGTAATGCAGCGCAGAGAAACCGCTCGCCGCCTCATACGCACAGACGCCGATAAAGGTGATATCGAAATGAAATGTGCCGATCTCCGTCACCGCTTTGGCGTCAACGCACCCCCCGACATTCGCATCAATTTCACCGCCGATCAGAATCGTGCGCAGCCCCGGTCTTTCCAACAACCGGCTGGCGATGCTCAGCGCATTGGTGACCACGGTGAGTTGCTGGTTGCGCGGCAACAGATCGGCCAGATAGAGATGAGTACTGCCGGCATCGAGAAAAATCACCTGCCCATGGCTAATCAGCGCCTGGGCGGCCTGCGCCAGCAGCTGCTTTTCATCACTGCTCAACGCTAGGCGATCGACGATCTGCCCGCTGGCTGGCGTGGGCACCAGCGCTCCACCATAAATCCGCTTGCACAGCTTCTGCGCGGCCAACTGACGTAAATCGCGGCGAATGGTGGCTTCGGTGGTGTTCAGTTGTACAGCCATTTCGGCTGCCAACACCCGCCCCTGCCGTTGTAGAGCATTGAGAATGGCTTGATGGCGTTCGTTTGGCAGCAATTTGGCCATGATGACTACCCAGTGGCGATAGAATGATCACAAATGTACACAAACGTAAAAAATCGTACAATTGTTTTGTCAAAAACTCCCGCAACTCATTTAGGCTGGCAGGATGTTGGCTATACTGGGGAAAATGGTGTCACCCATTGGGCACTAAGGGAGAACGATGTTATTGAGAATCGCCAGTTGGCTGTTTCAACTTCCTGGCAGGCTGTTCGCACCGATCTTCAAAAATCGCCTGACGATCCTGATCTTCTTTATGTTGGTTGCGGTTGGCATTTTTGCCGCCAAATACCATCGGTATGCACAACAGCTTGAAGACAGCGCACCGCTCGCCGCACAGCATTACCTTATCCAGCGCGAAATCCCGTTGCGCGAAGCCCGTGAGCATTGCGGCGGGCCACTGATCGATAATCAAGGGCAACCCTGGCCTGCCGTCGCCGGTTATCTGCAGCAGCCAGCAGGGCAAGCAGGGGGGGCTCTGCGGGAATTCACCCTGGATAACCGGCATAACGCGTTTGCCGTGCGGGTCAAATTAGAGAACACTCTCGCGCCAAAGCAATCAACAGAAGTGTTTATCCCCGCCGCAGGCAGTTTCACGGTAAAAATGGATGCGGCCGGTGAATACGTTATGAAGGTGAAAGATCTCAAGAGCGGCTGCAGTTTCCGCGCAGCCACTCTTTCCGTAGAGGAACATCAGGGCGGGCAATACCCTTAAGGTTAGCGGGAGAAGGCGCAGGATCCTTTCACCCGATCGGCGACAGCGAGTACTGACCCTCTGCGCCTCAGAACTGCCAGCGCAGCCAGGCGAAGAACACGTTACCGTTGTTGTAAGTGCCGGGAATATAGGTTGCCTGGAAAGTGAGCTGCTGGTAACCGATTGATGCCATCGGTAACGGGGCTGGGATCGGGATATACTTCCAGTTATCGCGCGCGGTCACGCTGGCGGTAAAGCCAAGGCCAAGGCGGAAATCTTCGCCATCAATCGGGCGCCAGATATTTTCATAGGCATAGCCGCCGATCGGCTCCCATTTGTTGAACGAATCCTTGAACACCATAAAGTAGATGGTGTGCCAATCCCCATCTGCATCAAAGCGCGAAATGCCGTACCCGGCCCCCCACGGACGTTCGTTATAGCTATCGATCTTTTCCTGATCGTACGTCCAACGGTTGTGCCAGGTAATGGCGGGCAGGTAAAACTCTTTATTCGGTGAATCATTCCAGGTGTCGGCAACGTTACTTTTGAAACGCCCCCACCAGTTCTGCTCTTTCGTCGCTGTATTGCTACTTTCTGCACCAACCTCAGCGTAAGAAGGCAGTGCAGGAAGTACCAACGCCAACGAACATGCCAAAAGAGTCCTTTCAAAAAACATTATAAAGCTCCTATAAAAATAAGCCGGGGATTTTTACCGATCGCCATGCTCAGATCAAGCCGTATCTTATTTGCACAACGCTTTTCATCCGCTTATTGAGATTCCATTCATTTTAAACGGCCCCAGGCTGCCTCTCAAAAGAAAGCGTAGCTAATCTATCTCATTCACCACTGAGCTGTCTTTTGGAAAAATCCTTTTATTATGCTTTTACATCAACATCTTATAGCAATATTTTAACATTTCATCCGGGGTGGGAATTTGGGGCATCATTAACCCATTAATAATTTTAAAGAATAGGAGGCAATAAATATTTTCTGCAGCGCCTGACGTGAAAAAATATTGACAGTGTGCCACAGGTAAAATGCGATCTATGCCACAGCTTCTGGCCGCAGCAGTGTGCTCTCTGCCCACCGCACCACGGGTTATCAGCACTCCCAACATGTAAAGCGGCTCTGCCACTCGCCGCTATCGCTGAATCAAAGGGGCTTTGCTCCCAGGATTTTTAGTGGATTAACCGGCGTCCGTAGCCGGGAATGCATAAAAAGAGTTAACTTATTTTTATCAGTGATAATTCCAGCAGTCTTGCATAAGGTAACGCAGCGAATCAGGAGAGTTTCTAGCAAGAAAAGTACCGTACTTAGTTTCTCACTCCCTAGAATTGCGGCTTTTACGGAGCGTATGCACAAAAACCTCCCCAGAAGAAATACTCGCAGCCTTTCTCCCCCCCAGCCTTGCGGCCTTTCAGAGCGTAAATCTTCACATACGATAAGCCGCTGGCCACCAAGCCAGACGAACTTGAACAAGTTTCCACTTTCACTGACTGTTAGAGCTAACTCGCAAATCTCGTCTGTCCTGAGTGACTCGCATGTTCAACGCTTAACAGAACAACATCGCCAGCAGGTCTTTGCTGTGTTCGGTTAAATGACAACAAATCAATATGAATGTGGAGCAGCAATGAAAATAACGATAGGTGCATTTCTCCTGCAACAGCTTCGTAACTTGAATGTGAATCATATTTATGGCGTTCCCGGCGATTACAACCTGGCCTTGCTGGAATTGATTGAGCATGACGCCAACGTGGAATTTATCGGCAACTGTAATGAACTGAATGCGGCCTATGCCGCCGACGGATATGCCCGCCTCAACGGGGCGGGGGCGTTAATCACCACCTACGGTGTCGGCGATCTGGCAGCGCTTGCCGGTATTGCCGGATCCTATGCGGAATCCGCCCCAGTTATCTGCCTGGCAGGCACTCCGCCGCTGTATGCCATGAAAAATCACGCTCTGCTGCACCACTCGCTGGCAGACGGCAATTTTGACAACGTAATGAACTGCTTCAAGCAATTTACCGTGGCCCAGGCGCTGATCACGCCGGAGAATGCGGCAACCGAGATCCCCCGCGTGCTCGCCACCGCCTGGCAGCAAAAAAAGCCGGTTTACCTGCAGTTACCTTCCGACATTGCTGATGTCGTGATTGAGGTCGCGCCCCAGGTTGCTGCACCACGCCTGCCGGGCAGCGATGCCAACCATCTCAGCTTGGCGGCTGCGGCACTGTTCAAGCGCCTTGAACAGGCACAGCGGCCGATGATCCTGGTCGATCAGATGGTCGATCGTTTTCAGCTACTGCCGTTGGTGCTGGCGGTAGCGCAAAAGTTTGCTATCCCCTTGACCAATATGCCCACGGCAAAATGCGTGATCCCCGAGAGCACGCCGGGTTGGCTAGGCGGCTACTGCGGCAACCTGTCATCACCCGAACTGTTCGAGAAAATGGCACAGGCCGATTGCGTGCTCAGCTTTGGCGTACGGCTGGTCGATTCCACCACCGGTTATTTCAGCCAGCAAATCTCCCCGCAGGCGGTGGTGGATATTCAGCCCTACTCGCTGCGGCTGGATAACACCTCATATCCCGCGGTAACGGCAGCAGATTTGCTGCAAGCACTGCTGGAGTTGGCCGGGGAGACGAACGCTCCGGCGCAGGCAACGCTGCCAAAGCCGCAGCACAGGTTGGCGATACCCAACGATGCTCCACTCGATCAGGCCTATTTCTGGCAACGTATCAGCCATTTTATTCAGGCGAACGATGTTCTGGTGGTAGAAAACGGCACCTCCGGCGCGGCAATGGGGGGAATGCGCATGCCAGACGGTGTGACGCTGGTGAATCAGCCGGTTTGGGGCTCTATCGGTTATACCCTGCCCGCGCTGCTCGGCACATTAATGGCAGCTCCTGCACGCCGGCATCTGCTGTTTATCGGCGATGGATCATTTCAGCTTACCGCACAGGAGGTCTCTACTCTGCTGCGCTGTGAACTGAAACCGATCATCTTCCTGATTAACAATGAGGGGTACACCATCGAGCGCTATATCCTTGGTGAATCATCGTCTTATAACGATATCGGCCCATGGGATTACGCCAAACTGCCTGCGGTGCTGAATCGCCACGCCACGCCGTTCTGTGCGGCAGTAGCAACCGGCCAACAGTTGGAAATGGCGCTGGAACAGGCTTCGAGGCAGGATCGGTTGGCCTTTATTGAGGTAAAATTACCAATGATGGACGCACCATCGGCAATGAAAGAATTTTGCCAGCGCTGCAACAACTTCAACTTTGGCCTGCACAACCCACGGCGTCATGCCTGATTCCCGTTGGGTTCGTTTTCGTCTATCTGGTAGCGAGCAGGGTTGGCAGGCAGAAGTCTGGTCAACCCTGCAATAAAGATGTATTTTATATGCAATATATTACCCAGGATGACGACGATGAATCACCAGGCGACACACCAGGCTTTAGCAGAAGACTACTACAGCCAAAAATACTCCCTGACCCCCACCCACTCTGAAGTGATTACAGCGGTAAAGCAGATCGCCCCCGGCAAAGCGTTGGATCTGGGCTGCGGCAGCGGGCGTAACGCACTCTATCTCCAGTTGAAAGGTTTTGCGGTCACCGCATGGGATAAGAATCCGCTATCTGTGGCCCGTTTGAATCACATCATCGACAGCGAAGGGCTGAGCCATATCACCACCAGCGAGCAGGATCTCAATACCCATCGTTTCAGCGGGCAATACGATTTTATTCTCTCAACCGTAGTGTTCATGTTCCTGAACCCGCAGCAGATCCCAGCCATCATAAGTAATATGCAAGACAGCACGGTGAAAGGCGGTTATAACCTGATCGTCGCCGCCATGGACACGCCAGACTACCCGTGCTCAATGCCGTTTCCTTTCACCTTTAAACCCGACGAACTGCGAAATTATTACCAAAACTGGGACATCATTAAATACAACGAAAACCCTGGCGAGCTGCACAAAACGGATGCGGCAGGTAACCGCATCAAGCTGCGCTTTGCCACCTTGCTGGCACGTAAATAACTCAGCCTTATCAAGGCAGCAGCCCACTGATAAACCAGTGGGCGCTATTCTTTCTCTTTTTTCAGGTGCAGTGTTCAAGACACTGTACGACGAAAAAATACCGCAATATGGCTTATCTCAGATTATTTAAAAATATGAGTTGATTACGCCAATGGTGTTGCTGTGATACAAGAAGCTGAATCAACAGTAGCACGAGTGACTGTCTCGCCATACTTGCCGTTACAGGTAGTCACTTGCTGACAAGTGGTTACATCATTTACCGTTGTCTTTTCATAAGAGACCAGGCAGCTGTTTGCGCCACCGACAATCTTTGATACTTCTGATACGTTTAACTTTTTCATAAAATATCCTTATTGTAGAATAATGAAATCGCCTTAGTATTATTATCAGTAACAAAGAGAACTATACATTCTCTAAAACTTATTAATGATAAAAAATTATCACCATAGTCCAAGGCACTCTAATTATAGAAACAAATAAAATCTCCAGTCAATGACAGTATATTTTTCGGCACACCTTCAGGAACTTTCTTTAAAAATAAGCCGGGTTTTCCTAATAAAAACTCCAACATAACACATTAATATATTTCAAAAACGAATCAGTTAATGTTGAGCTACCAGATCAAACCAAAATAATCCCAAGAAATAACTCGGCGTCTCGTTTACTTATTCTCTTGATTTTTATATGCCGAATGAGTAGTTGTAGAATGGCGGGTAAACAATGCCCGCGTGGCCTCCAAAGAAAGGTGATGAATGGAAACTGAGAAAAAGCATGCAATCCCGACATTGAAAACCCGCAGGCTAATATTACAACCCTTAGAACTATCTGATTCTGCAGACATCCAGCGCCTGTTCCCACACTGGGAAATTGTGAAATACATCACCCATCAGGTTCCCTGGCCCTATCCAGAAGGAGCAGCACGGCAATTTATCCAAGAAGTTGCTCTGCCAAATATGGCGGAAGGATCTGGCTGGTACTGGTCCATCCGGCTCAAGGCGGATGCGCGCCACTTAATTGGCGTTATCAATCTTTGCGATACCCCCAATGCTAACCGCGGGTTCTGGCTGACGCCTGAGTGGCAACATCAGGGGTTGATGAGCGAGGCCAGCGCGGCGGTGACCGATTTCTGGTTTAACCAGCTTGATAAACCGGTGCTGCGGGTGCCCAAAGCGAAGGGCAATCTTGCTTCAAGACGCATATCAGAACGCAGCGGTATGCGCGTGATAGCCAGCCAGTGGGCTGATTTCGTCGGTGGACGCATGGAAAGTGAGATCTGGGAGATCACCAAAGATGAATGGAACCGCAACAGATAAAACGCGCATAATTTGTACTGATTGCATGATCCAGATCACTGTATAAACATACATTATTAGTGACAATCTCGGCCAGGAAACAAGTCAACTAGAACCAGACAGGAGTGTGCAATGAAAACGAATATCGTTGGTTGGTTTGAAATTTATGTCGCTGATATGCCTCGGGCTAAAAAATTCTATGAGTCTGTTTTCAATACTCAATTGGAAAAAATGGAAAATGAGGAGATGGAATACTGGCTATTTCCTTATCAACAAGGAAGCGAGGGGGCAGGTGGTGCGCTGGTTAAAATGGACTGCGTTCCGCCAGGGCCTGGCGGCACCATGGTGTATTTGATGTGCGAAGACTGTGCGGTGGAAGAGGCGCGCATTGTGCCTAACGGCGGTGAGATCCTGAGGCCGAAGTTTTCCATCGGCGAGAATGGCTTCATTACCATTGCAAAAGATAGCGAAGGCAATGTGATCGGCCTGCACTCCATGAAATAGCGCCTGTATCTTGCAAGCTGTAGCCGGGCTGGCTGCAGCTTGAAGTGCGAGCCAGATAGCCAGAGTATTTAGCGTTTTGCCCAAGACAAAAAAAAGTAACTCCCCATTTAATTCTAAAGGGTTTATTTTAAACTCATGACAGAATTACTGTAAGGAGTTTAATAGCGCATCTTTCATTGAAAAAATCTCAGAATCTCTTTTACACCCCAGTTTTCTTATCGTACTGCATTTCTGAGCACTTATCGTTTTGATACTGCGATTCAATAAACGGGCTATTTGGTCCTGAGAGTAACCGTTGAGAAGCAATGATAACACCCTCTTTTCGCTGAGCGTCAGCACATCAACTCCATCAACAATGTTCTGTTGTTTCGGCCTTACGGATGGATTGTAATAACGCCCTCCTCCCAAGATGATTGCAAATACCTGGTAAACCTCCTGAAGGGAAGCACTGCGTGGCAGAAAACTCACCTGAGGGCAATGCTGCAATAAAGCATGTGCTTCTGGAGTTAAAGATTGAGTATAAATCACTATCTTAAGTGAAGGGTGGTGTTGACATAACGACAATAATAACGCCTCACTTCCCCTTTGCGATCCTGAGTCATCATAGATATCCGTTATCAATAAATCCGCCGACACATCAAGAACAGTAAACAATGCGGTACTTATACTGTTATTATCAGAATGGACCTTACAATCCGGAGCGGACATAAGGGCAATCCCTTCCATCCCCATTCGGGTTAATTGATCCTGTATTGAAATAACCACATTAAATCTTGAGACTTCACTCATCATGCTGGTTTCCTTCTTGATATAGCCAATAACTGATTATGTATTGCAAGAGTCTAATGCCATCCAATTCGAGTTAGAGAACATTTCACTGTCGCTTTTAAACCCGACCTTGCGCATGGCATTCCTTTTGTGGGTACTGATCGTCCGGATATCACGGTTCATCAATTTCGCCACCGCAGTGACATTTTTACCGCTAAAAAGATGTACTAACACTTCCAACTCTTTCTCTGTAAGAGGAGAATAATACCCTTGGGTTTCCGGGAGATATTGGCTTGCCATAGGGCTAAACGCTGTGCAGTCCTGCAATGCCCGCTCAACACAATGAGTTAAGGTTTCTATTGGCTCTTGTTTCAGACAAATACCACGGACGTTGATTGCACGCAGTAATTGAAATAAAGGGGCATTTTGGATTGCAGTACATACCACTACCGGTATTTGAGGCTGCCAATAGCGGATACAATGGCTGATAGAACGCAAAGCATCCAGCACCGAATCTCCATCACCGGCTAACTCTGTAATAATTACGTCAGGCCTGTGCTGGGTAATGAGCTTCGGAATTTCAGTTAATTGCCCTGTTTCTTCAATACGTTTTATCTGTAACGGCATTAGGCTGATCGCTAACCGGAGTCCTAATCGGGTTACCGGGCATGATTCAGCTAATATGACGTCATAACTCCCATGGAGAGAGGTTAACTCTTTACTGTTTAGCATAATTTAACACTTTAAAATAATGGAGGGACAAGCATTCCTGCCCCATAATTAATATCAATATGTGCCAGCTTTTTCGCCAGCAGAAACTCAGTACGATTTGTTAATAACGCATTCAGTTATACACCTATTCAGGTATATTTTTGACATTCAGGCCCGCGTCACAGCTGTTCAGTGTAATCGCGAAGCTCTTGCTTTTGGACGCCTCGTCGTTGAGAAAAATCATAGAGTAAAGTCGAGGTTATTCTTAGTGAATTAATTTTATTCATTAATTTCAGGGCCAAATGCCTACTCTCCCCTTATGCTCTCTATACTGATTTAGCGTATGCAAGCCTGCTATTAACTATCTGAATGTTGTAAAAAGCAGTGAGTTAAGATCTTTCAACAACCCCATGACTTTATTACCATTTACGTATTTCAGCTTTTTGAATAGAGACAAGTTTGTCAGCCTCACTTAAGAAAAAAGGTTTAATACTCAACGAGTTGATTGCAGTGTAAGATCTCCGATTTGGGATGTGAGGATCGGATGGCTACACTCGATATAAAATATCCCTTTGGTAAACAGACAACCCCTGTAAAGCAACACGTCTATGGTAAAAGTGGCCATCAGCGTTATCACTGTCAGTCCTGCAAATTCAACTCGTTTGTGAAGTGGATGAGATGTGACCATTTATCAGCAACAAAAAGTGCCAATGTTGGTTGTAGTGCGTCACGTTTTTATCAGCATTCAATGTCTTCCTGAAATATTCCACACATTCCTGCCATAATTGAAGGGATTGACGAACTCCCTGCCAAATGACTTGGCAGGAAGCGCGGATGATGACTACTTAGAAATGATATTTAACACCCAACATCATCGCTGTATCGCTGTAGCCTTTGTTGCCCATTTGCTGAGCTATATTACCCTACAGGTTTAGGTGTGAATTGACCTTCCCTTCCACACCCAGCTTCAACTCGGCAATATTCGCCGCACCGTCTTGTTTGACCGCGATGCCATTCATATTGGTCGCAAAGTCTTTGCTGTTATGTAGCCAATTGACGCCGACAAAGGGTTGAATCGACTGGCCGGCCGCACCATGAATGTCCATTATGGCTCTCACCCCCAGTCTGCCTTGGAGATTGCCATCCCCTTCACCGTTCACACGAGTACCATTAGCTTCAATATGGTCATCGGCCTTGATGCCCATCCAGGTTAGCTGTGCTTGAGGTTGGATAAAGTACGTCTGTTTAATGCATAGTGAGCTTCATCCATCCTGATTTGCTGTTTTTTATCATAAACATAAATCATCGAGGCCATGTAACACTGCATAATTTTATTAATATTTACGCATTTGATTTTTTTGAATAGATGCCAATTTTGTCAACCCCACTTAAGAAAAAGAGAAGCTCAGCCTAACCGTTGCTCGTAGTTAGCTAAAAACAAAGAGAAACTCATCAATGAGAATAGCGGGTTAACGGCATTGGCTTTTGCGTTGCTTCTCCTAATACCAGCGATAAAAAAGTGTAAGCCAGATTATGACGGCGCTATGATAGTGAACTTAATAAAGTATCTTTCATTAAAAAAATCTCAGAGTCTCTTTTACAACCCAGCTTTTTTATCATGCTACACTTTTGAGCGCTTATCGTTTTGATACTCCGGGTCAACAAACGAGCTATTTGCCCCTGAGAGTAACCTTTAAGAAGCAATGACAATACCCTTTTTTCACTGACCGTCAGCACATCAACGCCATTAACAGTGCTCACGCGTTTAGGCCTTACTGACGGGTTGTAATAACGCCCCCCGCCCAAGACAATCGCAAATACCTGGTATACTTCCTGAAGCGGCGCTTTGCGCGACAGAAAACTCACCTGCGGGCAGTTTTGCAATAAAGTATGTGCTTCTGGAGTTAAAGATTGAGTATAAATAATTATCTTAAGTGAAGGATGATGATGGCATAAAGACAATAATAGCGCTTCATTTTCCTCTTGCGAACCTGAATCATCATAAATATCTGCTACCAATAAATTTGCTGACACATTAAGAACGGTAAACAGTGCAGTACTTATGCTGTTTATATCAGAATAGACCTTACAATCCGGAACGGACATTAAGGCTATTTTTTTCATCCCTAACCGCGTGAGCGGGTCCGGTGTCGATATAACCACATTAAAATTTGAGCTTCTACTCTCCATACTGCGTCTCCTCCTGAGATAGCGTACAACTGATGACATATCACTGTCGTTTTTAAACCCGGCCTTGCGCATAGCGTTTCTTTTATCGGTACTGATCGTTCGGACATCACGGTTCATCGATTTCGCTACCGCTGTGACATTTTTCCTACTGAAAAAATGTATCAATATTTTTCTGTCAGATAAGGGCAATATCCTTTCGTTTCGGGGAGAGATTGACTCACCATCGGGCTAAATAATGCGTAGGCATCCCCGATAAAAAACACATAACAGCGCCCTAAACTCCTCAAAAAAACACTCACTCCATTTTTTAAACGCCGTTTCCAGGTGCTATCGATATGCTACGATTGACCAGGAAAATCAATACTGTGAAAAACCACGTAGTTCTGGCTGCATCAAAAAGCTTTCATAGGCCTTATTGATAGGTAATAGTTAACGTTGCTGCCGCATTTATAGGCCCGGGCGTCACCTTTTCCTTGGTCTGATAATATTGTGCAGTAAAGGGTAAAAGCTCTGCGCCACCGGCTGAGGTCTTCAGTTTGGTAGTGTTATTTAATTTAAATGGCGAACCATTATACAGTAATTGAATACCGACACCGCTTGCCGAACCCGTGCTATTGGCCTTCAAAACCCCAGTGGCTGCCGTGTCTGGATCCTGAGTGCCGTCGATGCGGACATTGATATTGGCATCAGGATCACAGTTCAACCCTAAATTAAATACCTTGGGTTTAGCGGTTGTACCTGTCCTCGTCAAATCACCGGTTTTCACCGCGTCTAAAACAACATTGATCGAGGTTGTTTGCAAACTGCATGCAAGAACGGCGACATTAAAACCGCTGATATTCGCCTGACCAGGCCCAGCCACCGCTTCACTATCTTTTGAATAGACAAAAGTGCCAACGGTTTGAGCTGCTACACGATTAGATGAACCATAGGGAATAGTGCCCGTCTTTACGAATCCAATGGCAAACTGATAAGTTCGTCCAGCTACAGTACTAAGACTAGCACTATTTTCCTTAGTATATCCAGTAACTGCATTAGCAGTACCAATAAATCCATAACCACCAGTGTTAGTTTCCATAAAAAGATAACAACCAAGCCCCTCCAGGCCGGTAGGGAATATTTTTACACCATTCGAACCTGTCATGACCGGAACATGGTCCGTTATAATTCCAGCGTATACACTCTGATCGTCACACGTATAAATATTTGTCAACCCGGCATGCAATGTGGTGCCTATATCAGTGCCTACTGGAGCATCACGTTGCACCACAAGATTAGGAACGGCTATGGTCTGCGATTGTACAGTACAGCTAAATGCCAATGCCATCTTAGGCAAGAGCCCCCCCACACCAGCCCGCATAATAATGCCGTTTTCAATACGGAATGCCCCTTCATTATCGATCTCCTTTTGTTGCGCTCAGTCTCTGTCTGAACGCAACGTGATTATTGCTTTAACTCGCCCAGTGTTATTCTCGGCCTGCACAGTGAACTGCTGTTGTTCCATTATCAGAAACCTGTGCTCCACCTCGGGAAGTTATTCAGGCTCTCTGAACAGCAGTATCGTTATCTTTTTACTCTTGCACGCATTTCTCTTTAACGGCACTCTCCGTTCAACGTCTGAACACCTGCATTTTCTGCCGTCGGCTTCGCCAGCGTGTAACTCACCTGGCAACGCTGCTCTGCTCCGCTGCCCCATTGCACATTCAGGGTGCCGCTCTGCGCCAGGCCCGTCAGGTACACCTGCCCATTATCTCCCACGATAAAGTCCTGAGCCGTTTTCTGCGCCGGATCGCTGACCGTCGCGCCAAACGGCACCGGCGCCCCCCCATCTTCAGCAACGTCATCAATGCCCGCTGCCCCACGCTGGTATTAAACTCAGCACGCACCACCGCACCGCGCGTTGGCACCACGGTCTGGCTTGACAGCGCCAGGTCGACATTCTCCGGCAGCATTTCAGAATTCAGCTGCACCTGGTTCTTACGGTACGGGCTGCTGTATGGCACGATGGCATAACCTCGCCAGTCGGTTTTCACCCCGGTCTGGCCACTGACATCGACCCCTTTGGCCCCCGGTGCCTTCACCAGCGCCACGGTTTCGCCCAGCGTCTGGCCAAAGGTCACCCCATTTTCATGCACCACCACGCCGCCCTGCACCCCGTAGTTCAGGCGCTGATTGTTATTGCATAACCATAACCGGCGTTCACCTGCCCATAAGTGCCACGGTAGTCCGCATTCAGGTTGCCGCTGTTACCCACCCCATTGGTGCCGTAACCCTGCTGCATCCCCCAACTCAGGTTGTTGCCCGCCAGCGCCGTGCCGCTCAGGCCCAGTGAGTGCGTTGAGCCCCCCTTCTGGCTGCTGTTCAGGTTATAGCTGGCGTAGGTGTTCCTCATCCAGCGGTCTAACGGCACGCTGACGCTCAGTGCAAACACCTGATCCTTGTCATACACCCGCCCGCTGCCGTTGCTGCCGCTGGCGGTGGCGTTTTCGTTGTAGCTGTAGTTCACCCCGTAGCTGACACCGTTCCAACTGTTGTTGTACCCCACCCCCATTGAACGCAGCGTGCGATTGCTGTTCCAGTAGTCCTCGCTGATCCAGCTCAGCGACAGGTTTCCAGCCCTTTCCCACAGATTTTGGTTCAGGGTCAGTTCAGAGCGGTTGCGGCGGCGCTCAACCAGCGGCTGGCTGGCCTGGTCACGATGGGTATCCAGCACTTCCTGCAACGAGTAATAACCATCGGTAGAATACCGGTAACCCGCTATGGCAAAGTTGGTCCCGGTCTGCACAAAGTTCTTGCTGTAGCGCACGCGCCAAGACTGCCCGTTCTCCTGTGGCCGATCTTTCATTGTTGACCACGCCTGGGTCACGTCGGCCGACAACGCCCCAATGTCACCCAGGTTTTTCCCCATCCCCAATGCCAGGGAATGGTACTTCTCGTTGGCAAACTGGCCACCACCGTAGGCGGTTACCCCATGGGGCAGACCGTAAATCGCGGTCGCCTGGCCGAACGCCGTCTTCTCCACGCTGCTGTCGTACGAGCGGTATTGCCCGCTGGTCACGGCGTATTTCAGGCGCCCTTCACGCTGCAACACGGGCAATGATGCATAGGGCACCACCATTTGCTGCTCTCTGCCGTCCGACTCACGGATGGTCACATACAGGTTGCCGCTGCCCCCGGTCGGGAACATGTCGGTGATCTCAAACGCCCCCGGAGCCACAAAAGTCTGATAAATCACATAACCGTTCTGGCGGAGGATCACCTGGGCATTGGTCTGCGCGATCCCGCGCACCACCGGGGCATAGCCTTTCAGGCTGTCCGGTATCATCTCATCGTCCGACGCCATCTGCGCGCCACGGAACGGTACGCTGTCAAACACATCGCTCGGTGACGTGCTGTCGCCCAGCACCAGCTGGCTTTTGAGTGCAACGATGCTGCGTGCCGCATAGGTGTAGACCGTATTCCATTCGTGGTCCCCCTGGCTGTCACGGTTCCAGGTGGTGTAGTTACGCAACCGCCATGGGCCAACGTTGATCCCCGGCCGCAGGTTGGCAAACTGGCTGCTACTGTCACCGCTATCGCTGTTGCGGGCAACGGTGTTGGCCCCGCTCAGGCTGTAGTTGAGCAGAAAAGACGAGATACCGTTGTCCCACTGGCTCTCCGGCACATAACCCCGGGCTTTTTGCGACAGCGCCGCCTGAGGAATACTTAGCAACAGTTGCTGAGCACTGAAGCGGAACTCGGCACTGGCCTGCGGTATGGCGCTGAGGGTGGCACACTGTGCATCCGCTTTCCCCAGTTCAGGAAACAGGTCGGTTTTAACCCCCAGTGCGTTCAGTTGAGCCACGCTCAGGCAGGGCTGCAGGCTCTCTTGGCCCTGTGCGTTTTTCACCACCCTGAACTCAACGTCACGGGTGTCCTGCTGGTCGTTGTTGAGGTAGATATCAACCCGGTACGTGCCGGGTGCCTGCAAAGAGCCCTCTTCAAAAACAGAGAGGTCGGTGTTCCCCTGTTGCGGGTTATCCGTTTCCAGCAGGGCCGGGTTAAAAAACTCACGCGCTTGCGCGTCAAAAGACATCCCCCCCAGCAGCACCAGGTGGGCAGCAATAAAATATGCCAGTGGACTGACGCGCAACGAAGGTTGATTGTTTTTCACATTTCTAGACATAGTGCTGATATTGGCCTTTGTGATTATTCATTCGTTTTTCCTGCGGCCTACAGAAGAATACCGTTTCTCCCGATGCCCTTTACACGTTCTCGCGTTACTCTCTGCCCCCTCTCGCTTACAACGTGCCCGTATGTTCTTTGCCTGCCCCACCATAGTCATTGATAATGTTCCAACTCACGCGCCCTGCGCTGACCCCCTCAGGTAAAGCGAAATTGGCCGTTGAGCCAGGCGCCACAAAAGTGACATCTTTCACGCTCTTGCCCGCCACCGTCACCTTCTGAAAGTTCATATAAAACGGGGTCGGGTTGGTGACCTGCAGACTGTTGCCATTACGCCGCCAGGTGAGCCTGTCGGCCATTTCTTCCGGTATCCCCTTCACGCCTTGCGGGCGGTAAATCAGCTTGATGCGTGTTTTGATGGCAATCTGCAGCGTATTCTGGTCGCCCTCTTTCGCTATCGACGGAATGGCCTTGATATTCATCCAGAACAGCGACTCTTTGTCCTCAGGCAGATTTCCCCCGGCCCGCACGATACGCAGCAGGTTCTCTTGCCCACCGTCCAGGCGGAACAAGGGGGGCGTAACGACAAAGGGGGCTTTCTCAACACCACTACCGTTGGGTTCAACCCAGCTCTGGACCAGATAGGCTTTTTTGTCCGGGTTACTGACGCTCAGTGAAGACTCCTTTTTATCCCCCTCATAAATCAGCCGGGTACCGCCCACAATAACGCCCGCCTGTGCCACTTGTGTGGTCAATAACAACGCTGATACCAGCGCAAATGGAAACTTCATACTTTAATTCTCCAGGATATAAAGAATAACGGGGCCATGGCCCCGTTATTAATACTCATCGGCTACCAGGCTAATACTTAGTTATAAATAATGGTGAAGTTAACTGCCGCATCGGCGCTACCCGCTTCTACGGTCGCATTTGTTGCAATATAACGTGCAACAAAATCAAGGGTAGCGTCCCCATTCGATAGAGCATATGTGGTTGACGCCGTGTTTAACGGCAGTTTGTTTTGTGACTTATCATATAACTGGATACCCACGCCCTTCGCAACGCCTGGTGTACCCGCATTAGTCAGAGCCAATACTTCGGTATTGCCATCAACGTTTTTCCCATCAAACGACACTTGAACATTGCCATCAGTTGTGCTTGGGCAGTTCTTCACATTCAGGGTAAATGCCGTAGCTGCTGCGGTGTTACCGGGAACAGCGAGGGCAGACTTAGCGACATTACCCATGGTAACAGTCAAAGTATTGCTGCCACCATTCACTTCACAAGCCTGGTCAATCACCGAACCGGTGAAATTAATCGTGCCATCGGCAGCAAAAGCAGAAGCGGCAGTCATTGCAGCAGCGGCAACTAAAGTAGCAACGATAATATTCTTTTTCATTTAACACTTTCCTTTCAAGGGCGGCCAATCCGCACTTATGATTTAATGTGATGCAGAAGCATCGTTCCATGTAATACTATTGATTACGGTCAAATAACCGTTCGGCCAATAGCGCCCGATAACACTTCCGTGAAGAATATTCACAAAAAGATATTTTTTTAATAACACGTTAAATACCATTGGGTCAGGCAATGAGGCCTATACCGTGTTGGGGTTAACCGATAAAAATAGGGGACACTTCATGCCCATCCACGAAATAGCCAACGCCGTGCGCATTTGATATAAAGCTTTCTGATATACCAATAGAGGCGAGTTTATTCCTCAATACTTTAATCAAATACCACAATCGCTGATTAGAAGGATAAGACGAACTTTCCTCCCAGACGCTCTTCATAATGTCATTCTTGGGCACAATGGCCCCTGGCTCGTTATCTAGCAACAACAGCAATAGCCGCAACTGAATGTCATTCAGTGTAACAACTTTAAAGTACATGGCATCTTCTGATGTCTCCGGCTGATAACGGATGAGCCTTTTTTTGGCAATATCAAGCTGGATATCATCATTAAGTAAAAACCCAAAAAGTCTACTTTCCATATGTGTCTCGGACTATTGTTTCGCATCAAGCAAAAAAAATACCAAGCCTCCGTTTATTCGCCCATTATAGAATTAGTCACTTTCTTAGCAAGAGAGCTAAATTTAATGTTATGAGATGCCAGCCACAGATAAGTCAGCATGTTGCTTCGAGAAAACAGCGGTAATCCAGCATATAAGTTTGCGAAAAACCAAATTCCTGGTTATAGGAAAAATCTAAGGAACAGTTTGCACATAAAGCCAACTCATAGTCATATATCTCGAAAATCAACATCATTCAGACAAAGTTGCTATCCA
Organism: Serratia sp. MMO-28; assembly: GCF_037199905.1. Classification (NCBI taxonomy): domain Bacteria; kingdom Pseudomonadati; phylum Pseudomonadota; class Gammaproteobacteria; order Enterobacterales; family Yersiniaceae; genus Serratia; species Serratia sp. MMO-28. The sequence goes on along the minus strand of NZ_JBBCVB010000022.1, from coordinate 77,484 downwards.
TCCTGATTTGCTGTTTTTTATCATAAACATAAGCCATAGAGGCTATGTAACTGCTCTTTTATACCAGAGGCACCGTAGCGCGTTATGCTCACCCGCTCGCCTCACCGCGGTGTGGCTAAACACCGTTTCCTGTCGTAGCATGTGCCTCGTCGTTGAGATAAATCATAGAGTAAAATCGAGGTTATTCTGAGTGAATTAATTTTATTCATCGAATTCAGCGGAAATCGCGCATAAAGCCCTTGCCTTTCCTAAGGGGACTCAATGCACACCCGCCCACTCTTAACATGCTGATTCTGAAAACGGCGCAGAGTTAAGAACATTTCATAACGTGCTGATTTTAAACCATTAAAATAGTTTCACACTTTTTTGGAGCAAGACCTAATCTTGTTAACTACACTTAAGAAAAATAGCAAACCCGCGCAAAAACTACTCGTAGGTAGCTAAAAATGAAAGAAAAATTTGTCATTAACGATATGGTTGTCTATCACCCTGAGCAACACCGGTTAACCCCGCTGGGAAGCAGGGGAAAAGAAACGGCACTGAACGTTCCAGCCAGCCGCTGCCTGCTTTTAATGCTGCAACGCCCGGGTGTCAACATTACTCAGGAAGAGTTTTTCAGTGAAGTCTGGGAAAAGAACGGACAATACGTTACCCCCAACACCTTTTATCAGAACATCAGCCTGATAAGAAAGGGGATCCGTAATGCGGGGCTAAGGAATCAAGTCATCAGAACGCTACCAAAAGTCGGACTCTGCTTTACAGGCACAGTACAGGTGATCGGCGATGAAGATGATAAACCTGTTCTATCGACACAAATTCCTATGGAAGAGGCATCTGCCGATCTTGAAGAGGTAAAAGTCGAACACTTATCTAATCAGGCAAATAACCCCAGTGTCTTAGGAAAACTCACCAGTCCCCCCCCCCTCCCGTTTTTCGCTATTCAATCGTAGAGGAGCCGTTATTGTTATTAACCTAATCCTGACATTAACAGTACTTTCATTTATTGCTTACAGATACATCATTTTCCCAACACTGAGCATACCTAGCCGCACCGGCTTTTTTGGTGAACATATGCACATTTTTACCATCAATAATTGTGATGTGTTTATAAACAAGTTGGAAACCAATGTTAACAGAGAAAGGTTTGCCCGTTACTTGGAGTCCAAAAAGGTTTCCTGTAATGCGAATGAGTTTTTATACATCACCAACAGCCCATTAACGATAAAAAAAATCATTATGCGCTGCCAAGCTTCAGCTAACGGTGGTGTAGAGTGTTCAACCATTCACGCTTTTGTCTAAATGGCGTAACTAGGTATAGGGCTGGTCAGTCTATTGGAACCGGGTATTTCACGGTTCCAGTAAGATACCATTGATGATCAGGTATGGTTTTAATAAGCAAATACCTTATTTTTGTGTTACGCGTTGCTTCACTTATCAAAGAGAGGTTCTGATCAAAACAATAAGCAGCAACACGCTCCCCCATGCATTCACCCTTCCTCACTGAGGATGCCTAATGATAAACCCCCTAGATACAGCAATAACAAAAAACGAACAACGGCTTCAAGAATGTTTAAAGTCTTTTTCTAATACCTGTAGATATCAATTGGCATTACTTTGAGTAGACTCGCCATACTTCAAGTTGCATGTGCGTTGGCTACGTTTGCTCAACCCTATTCACATAGTGGTCTATGATGTTCCTGGGAATTGACTCACTTGCCTCCTTCCTGCAACTCGACTATTTAGAGTCTAGTTCGCCATGCCGTTAAGCATAGCTTTATGATTAATTTTCAAAAAGATACATAAATACCATGGTGTTTTTATTCCGCTCTTAAGTTAAAAACTCAAAAGAGCATTTTCATATAAAAAACATATCATTACATGAATATCTTAACGCTTCTTCTTGTTACAATTCAGGGAAGTTAAGCCCCCTCGTTTTTATCACTCACCGCGCACACCCAGTATAGAGAACACGCGACACCCAACCTGAAATCAGTGAATAAAATTAATTCACTAAGAATATACCAATAAAACCACTATTATTTATCTAAACAGCGAACTGGACAACACCAACACCACCTCCCTTGGCCAGAGACCCGCCTGCGGGGGCAAACAAAGCTGAAGTGAATTTTTACTTTTAGTAATGATAACTCGAGAGATATAGGAAAATTTCTGCTCAATGAAAAGAATAAAGTCAACACTGTTCTTTTGATCTGCAATCATGTTACATAATAATAGCAGCAAGCAATAAGCCTGCTTCCGCTGGAATTTCATAAAACCTTATTTAATACACTCACGGCATTGGGTATTTTGTCGCTAACCAGCGCATATCCCCCAGTTTCTTGGGTAGCTTTACGCTGTTTTATCACAGCAGATATATGTCCATATTTCATGGATATCAACCATGCCATTTTAATGGATATTAGAATGGTTTAATAACACTAGGTAAGTAGGAATAGATATGAAAAAGTTAGCAATCGCAGCCTCTCTCACTGCAGTATTGGGTTCAGTTAGCCTGGCCCAGGCGGCGTCCACCGGGACCATCACCTTTAGCGGTGAGCTGACCGCAAATACCTGTGATGTCGTGGTCGATGACCAGGCCGCAGACGCCACCGTGGTGCTGCCAACCGTCAGCATCAACCAACTGGACGCCCCCACTAAAACTGCTGGCCGTACCGGGTTCAATATGATCCTGAGCAATTGCCAGGGTGCGCTGAAGACGGCCTCGGCCTTCTTTGAAGCCGGTACCTCTGTTGACCTGGCCACCGGCCGTCTGAAGAACATGGCATCTGGTGGTGCAACAAATGTGAGCCTGCAACTGCGTGATGGCAGCAGCGCCTCTCAGGCCGTGATCAAGGTGGGCAACCAGGATCAGGTGCTGAACACCAGCTATGTGAGCGTGGAAAGCGGGAGCGCCACCCTGCCCTATGCGGTGGAGTATTACGCCGATGCCGCGACCACGGCCGGTACGGTAGTCAGCAACGTTGTCTATTCCATTCAGTACAAGTAATGGGATGCCGGGAGAGGCGCCTCCTCTCCCGTTTTTCTGGAGTCTATGATGACAGTTTTCTCCTCCCACCTGCGTCAAGCCTGTGGACTGGCCGCCGTTTCCCTGCTCAGCACCAGCACTCTGGCCTCAAACCCGACGCCGTACCATGTGTCACTGGCCAGCCTGACGCTAAACGGCAAGAAAATCGACGGGGAGATGATCGCACCGCGCGCCACCCTGACGTTTGATTTACCCGGCCAGGCGGGCAATACCCTGTCCGGTGAGTTCGTCAATGATTACGGTGCAGTCAATAAGTTTGATGCCGTCATTAAGTAACAGGCATCAACATTTAAAAACGATTTAACAACACCCTCGTTATTTGGGAAATATGCTCCTGAAGGGACGCTTTATGTCAAAACCTTTACATTCTACTCTCCAAAGCCGTTTGTCTCCTCTGGCCATGGCGGTGCTGTCGGCATTTTTTGCCAGCAGCGCGATCGCGGAAAACCACGTTGATGCGGTTAGCTCTCCAGTGGTTATCGCAAAGAATGTGGAGTTCGATCCCTCCTTCCTGAATATTGACCACAGCCAGTCGGTTGACCTCAGCCGTTTTGCCAATGGGGCCTCGGCGCTGCCCGGGGTGTATAAAACCGCCGTCTATATTAACAACCGTCCCATCAGCAATATTGATATTGAATTCAAGGCACGGGCAGACAAATCCGTCTACCCCTGCCTGAGCCGCGAACTGATTAAAAACATCGCCTTTAATTACGAGAAATTGCCGCAAGACTTTTTGTCCGCGTCCGATGGCGCAGAGCAATGCCTGGATCTGCACCATAAGCTGCCGGAAGCACAGGTCAATTTCGACAGCAGCGAGCAGCGCCTGGATATTCTTATCCCGCAGGCGTATATGCTGAACACCGCCCGCGGCACCGTGAGCCCGGAGTTATGGGACAGCGGCGTACCGGCACTGTTGCTTGGCTATAACGCCAATGGCTACACCAGCGAATCGCACGGCACCACCTTCAACTCCCTGTTTGCCGGGGTCAATGCCGGGCTGAACGTGGGGGCCTGGTACCTGCGACATAACGGCTCGTATACCCGGATGAATAACGGGCCGAACCAGTACAGCAATCTCAATACCTATCTGCAGCGCGATATTCCCCTGCTCAAGGCCCGCCTCCTGCTCGGGCAGGCGAATACCGCCGGCCAGCTGTTTGACACGCTGCCCTTCTCCGGTATTCAACTGGCCAGTGACGAGCGGATGTTGCCCGAATCCCTGCGTGGTTATGCGCCGGATATCCGCGGGATTGCCCGCACCAACGCCCGGGTCACCGTGCGCCAGGGGGGGCAGGTGCTGTATGAAACCACGGTCACGCCGGGCGAGTTTCTGATTAACGACCTGTACCCCACCGGCTACGGTGGTGAACTGGATGTGACGGTACGCGAATCGGACGGCACCGAGCAGACCTTCAGGGTCCCTTATGCGTCGGTGACGCAGCTGCTGCGCCCGGGCTCATCACGGTATTCCATCACGGCGGGCGAATTGCGCAACGATACGCTGCCTGAAAAACCGGCCCTGTACCAAGCCACTTATCAGCGTGGCCTGACCAACATCCTCACCGGCTATGGCGGCCTGCAGGCCAATCCGGACTATTATGCGCTGCAACTGGGTGCCGCCGTGGGCACGCCCATCGGGGCGATTGCCTTTGACGTGACGCAGGCGCGCACCCATCTGGGGCGCAGCAGCGACAGCAACGGCCAACACCAGCCGGGTACCCGCCTCAGCGGGCAGAGCTATCAGGTGAGCTACAGCAAGCTTATCAGCGAAACCAACAGTAACCTGTCGCTGGCGGCCTACCGCTTCTCCACCGATGGCTACATGGATTTTATGACCGCGATGCAAACCCGCCATGCCGTCGCACAGGGGGAGTCGCCCGATACCATCTCCAGGGCGAAAAACCGCCTGACGGCGACCGCCAGCCAAGGGTTACCGGGCAACTGGGGGCAGTTGTATCTCAGCGGTTCATTGCAGAACTACTGGAACAAAGACGGCAACGACAAGCAGTACCAGATGGGATACAACAACCGCTACAAGAGCCTCTCTTACGGTTTGAGTGTCAACCGCAGTTTTTCCAGCCAGGGAAGCGCGCAAACCAACTATCTGCTGAGCGTCAGCCTGCCCCTGGGGCGCGATGACAACACCCACACGCCGCAACTGCGTATGGACCTGTCACACGACAGCACCGGTCGTTACGGCCAGCAGGCGACCGTCTCCGGCAGTGCCGGGGCAGAGAACCAGTTCAGCTACGGCGTCACGGCGATGAACGCCAACCAGGGCATGGGCACCAGCGGCTCGGTGAGTGGCAACTATCGCACGCCGGCCACGGCGCTGAGCGGCACCTACAGCACCGGCAAAGGCTACCAGAGCGCCTCCGCCGGGGTGAACGGCACCGTGGTTGCCCACGCGGGGGGAGTCACTTTCACCCCCTACACTTCCGACACCTTTGCGCTGGTGGAAGCGGCAGGCGCGGCAGGGGCCAGCGTCTCATCCTATCCCGGGGTGAAAGTGGACTCACGCGGTTATGCGCTGGTGCCTTACCTGGATCCGTACCAGATGAATGACATCAGCATCGATCCGAAAGGCACCGCGGCCAATGTAGAACTTGACAATACCAGCCAGAAAGTGGCGCCGTACTCCGGGGCCGTGGTGAAGGTGAAGTACAACACCAAGCAGGGTACCCCCATTCTGGTCAACGCCACCTATCAGGGAAACCCGCTGCCGTTTGGCGCCGATGTGTTTGACGGCAAAGACAACAATGTGGGCTCGGTGGGGCAAGGTGGGCAACTTTATGCCCGCGTAGCGCAAGACAAGGGGCAACTGCGGGTGAAATGGGGCGAGGCCAGTGAGATGCAATGTCGGGTCAATTATATACTGATGCCCGTGAAAAAAGAGCAAAAACAAATTCAAATACAACAATTTAACTCTGTGTGTCAACCAGGCACAGATAACGCTGAGCCAGTCAGTTAACCCATTGAAGCCTGATTAAGCAAGAAGCCATTCAGGAACAGGCCACGAGGCCAAAATTTAACGAGATTGAACATCATGAAAGAGCGCAATCCACGCCACCTGATAATATCAGACATTATTAAACCGCTTCTCTTGTTATGCACTGTGCTAATAGCGCTGTTTAGCAGCCAGTCCTATGCCGTTGTTACTTGTGCGATAACATCGCCAGTAAAAAACAATGTTGTCCCCCTGGCACCTGCAAATATCTCGGCGGGACAGGATATGCCTAATGGCACCGTGATCTATGAAGCGAATATTCAAACATCGGGCTTCTCTATTAACTGCACATCAAGCGAACCTGGTGCCTATAGCTATAATTACAGTGAAGTTTTAGCACTCTCCGTTGCCCCTCTGCCAATATCCAACTATGCAACAGATGTTTATACTACAGACATACCAGGTGTTGGCGTAAAATTTCACTTAGGGAAATCCTTCACTCTGACATCACCTTATGCATGGAATACCGTAACATGTAATTTTGACCCGAATCAGAGTCCACAAAACTCATGCGGTATCGGCTTGAACTACTTCCGTATTCAGCTGATTAAAATAGGTTCAATAACACCAGGCACCTATAATTTATCCACGTCATTACTGCCTACGGTGATCCAGTATTTGACCTCATCAGATGGGAGTGCCACTTTCTCAACGTCTCAGACTGAGCAGTGGGCATTTACAGGGCAACTGGCAGTTAATACACAGACCTGTACCACACCAGATGTCAATGTGGATTTGGGTACTTACGATATCTCAAACACCTTTACTGGCGTTAACTCCGCAACCCCCTGGGTGGACTCATCGATTACATTAACCAATTGCCCAACCTTTTACGGCTATTATAATTCAAATAATGCAGGGGCTTATTCTCGTAGCAATTCAACTTTCTCCGTAGGGGCTGCGAATAACAACCAGTTTGGGTTAATTCTGACACCGAACAATACGGTAATAAACTCAGCCAATGCCATTATGGCGGTCAGTTCTTCAACCACGGGAAGCGCAGCGACTGGTGTGGGGATTCAACTCTGGCAGGGAGAAAGCGGCACCGCAGCAGCCGTTCCCTTCAACCAAGAGAAACGCTACACACTGCCTAATAGTGGGGTTAATACCGTTCGCGTTCCCTTAGTCGCGCGCTATATCCAGACCAGCCAACAGGTAACACCCGGTCGTGCTGATGGGAAAGTGACCTTTACTATTAACTACTATTGATCGCTTTAACATCGTCATAGGATGAAATACGCGTAAATGAGTTAAATTTTTGCCTGCCGACGATAGTATCACCCGTGCATGCAAGACGAAGTTATCTCTGCATAAATACATTTCAGGAGGAAATGTTCATGGAAAACACAAGCAATATATTCTTGCAGCACACATGTAACTACACTCGAGAAGGTATAAAATCACTGTTATCCGAGTTGGAGAGTATAACGCCTATCAATCTGGTTGCCGATCAAGGTAGATTACAACCCAACATAAAGTGGTTGATGAACAATCAAAATATTGATGTTTTTATTTTTGAACTACAAAGTCATGGCAATAATTTATGCGAGATACTTTCCTTTATCATAAAGACACTTCCCGTATTCTATCCTGAAGCCAAAGTGGTTATTATGACACAGCTTAACAAGCTTGGGCGTTTAAAGGATTATCTCTCTCAGCTAAATAATATCTGTGCAGTGCTGGATAATGGGATAACATTACAGGAAATGCAGCTCTATTTAACGCAAATTATAATGCTAGCGAAAGACTGTCAATCTTATCCCGTTCAATCATCAGTTCCCCCCTTAACATATCAGGAGCTCAGTGTGCTGAGTTTCCTACTGAAGGGGAAATCGTCTAATGAGGTTGCCAGCAAGCTGTGTATTCATTACAAAAAAGTGAGCCACCATAAACAGTCAGCATTACAAAAGCTCGGTGTGCACTCGCTACACGACTTGTTAATGAACGGTAACAAGCAAGAACTGATGAATCAATTATTGCATTATCAATAGATGCAGATCGCGTGTCTCAAACATGCAGCCGCCAGCGGGAAATGACATGGAGTTCTGGTTAAAAGAGAACGGGATCGGAAGCCACAAAAACACAGCCTCCAGGCGCATGACTATATACCCCCCTGGAAGCCGTTATGAGTCATACCGTTATTCGTCGAAGAACCAGTAGCCTAGATTAACCAACCCGGTTAGCTCAACAACGAACGCCGGATTACGCAGCGCCTCACCCAGCTCTTTTTTACCGATCAAGGTATAACGGCACAGGGCATCCGCCGCTTTAGGCTCCACCGTTTCCAACCGTTCGCTGTTGATAAAGAAGCTATCACCCACGCGAAGCACCCGTAACCCACTCAGGCGCGTCAGCTTTTCACCGTCCATCAGCGCACCGACAATCTCATCCGGTTCGTAAGGCGGTTGCGCGGGAGCGATATCCAGCTCGTGGCGCGGCGTGGTCACAAAACGGCCGAACCACTGTTTAAAATCCTCAGGCTGATTAATCATGTCGAACATCATCTGGCGCAGGCGATCGAGCTCGTAATCTTCAACCTTGCCTGGATGTTCACGGCAGGTGAGATCGGGATCGCTGTAGTGCTCACCGCCGAGATCGTTTTCCAACGCATAGTCAGCGAAGCTGCTGATCAAATCCCGGCCATTAGGCCCACGGAAGCCGACGGAGTAATTAAGCGCGGTTTGGTGGGTGAAACCATCGTGCGGGAAGCCCGGCGGAATATACAGAATATCCCCCGGAGCGAGATCTTCATCGATGATCGGCGTGAAGGGTTCTACGTGCAGCAGCGCCGGATGCGGGCAAAACTGTTTAAGAGGCAATTTATCGCCAACGCGCCAGCGGCGGCTGCCCATTCCTTGGATGATAAACACATCGTACTGATCGATATGCGGCCCGACGCCGCCACCCGGCACGGAAAAGGAGATCATCAGGTCATCTAAACGCCAGTCCGGCAGCACGTGGAACGGGCTTACCAATTCGGCGGAGGGGGCATGCCAGTGGTTAACCGCCTGCGCCAGCAGCGACCAGCCGGTTTCACCCAGATTATCAAAATGCTCAAACGGCCCGTTGCTGGCCTGCCACAGGCCATTTTCCTGGCTCACCAAGCGGCTATCCACCTCCGCTTCCATTGCCAAACCCGCCAGCTCGTCCGGCGTGATAGGATCGACGAAGTCAGGGAAGGCATTCCTCAGTACAACCGGTTGTTTTTGCCAGTATTTTTCTAAAAACTCGGGCCAGTTAAGGTTCAGTTGATAAGCCATACTTTCACACCTGTGAGAAGACAAACAGGTCTGATTATAAAGAGGCAGATGCCTGCGGCGCCTTGTCATGGGTCAAGACTGTGCATTGCACGGAGCGAAACAGTGAGTAACGGCTGGGAGTTGACCATACTCCCAGCAGGCAGCCACGTTTATTTTTCTACCCGTTTCCCCTGGGCATCCACTACGCGCTCACCGTCTTCCTTGCTGAAAGCACCGCGTTGCGCATCGGGCAAAATATCCAGCACCACTTCAGAAGGCCGGCACAATTTTGTCCCCAGCGGCGTCACCACAATCGGCCGATTGATCAGGATCGGATACTGCAGCATAAAATCAATCAGTTGCTCATCACTGAAGTTATCCTCTGCCAATCCTAGCTGCTCGTAAGGCTCAACATTCTTGCGTAATAACGCCCGCACCGCGATCCCCATATCCGCGATCAGCTTCACCAGCACCTCACGGCTGGGGGGTGTTTCCAGATACAGAATCACCGTCGGTTCAGTACCACTGTTACGGATTAATTCCAGCGTGTTGCGCGATGTTCCGCAGGCCGGGTTATGATAAATAGTCACATTACTCATCGTGGTGATCTCTCATGCAAACGCCAGCCGGTTATGCCCGCTGGCGCGGTGGTTTTACAGGGAAATAGATAATCGCAGGGCCAACGCCGCCAGCGTAACGAACAGCACCGGGATCGTCATGACAATGCCCACCCGGAAGTAATATCCCCAGGTAATGGTCATATTCTTTTGTGCTAACACATGCAGCCACAATAAGGTGGCCAAGCTGCCTATTGGCGTGATTTTCGGCCCCAGATCGCTGCCGATCACGTTGGCATAAATCATCGCCTCTTTGATCACACCGCTGGCAGCGCTGCCATCAATAGAGAGTGCCCCTACCAGCACGGTAGGCATGTTATTCATGATGGAAGACAGAAACGCCGTCAGGAACCCTGTGCCCAGCGTGGCCGCCCATAGCCCTTGCGCGGCAAACTGATCCAGCAAAGTGGAAAGATAGTGAGTCAGCCCGGCATTACGCAGGCCGTACACCACCAGGTACATGCCCAGCGAGAACACCACGATTTGCCAAGGAGCACCGCGCAGAACTTTGCCGGTATTAATGGCCTGCCCTTGCTTGGCAACGGCAAACAAAATCAACGCCCCCACGGCAGCAACCAGGCTAACGGGCACGCCGCGCGGCTCCAGGGCAAAGAAGCCAACCAGCAGCAGAACCAGCACCAGCCACCCGGTTTTGAAGGTATTCAGGTCGCGAATGGCTTCTTTCGGCGCTTTCAGCAGGGACAGATCGTAAACAGCCGGGATCTCTTTGCGGAAAAACAGGTGCAGCATCACCAGCGTGGCGGCAATCGCCGCCAGGTTAACCGGCACCATCACCGCCGCATATTCCGTGAACCCGAGGTTAAAGAAATCCGCCGAGACAATATTCACCAGGTTCGACACGATAAGCGGCAGGCTGGCAGTATCGGCAATAAAGCCCGCCGCCATCACAAAGGCCAAGGTCGCGCCACGGCTGAAACCCAGCGCCAGCAGCATGGCAATCACGATCGGCGTCAGGATCAGCGCCGCACCATCGTTGGCAAACAGCGCCGCTACCGCCGCCCCCAGCAAAATAATGTAGGTAAACAATAAACGGCCACGGCCATTGCCCCAGCGTGCCACATGCAGAGCGGCCCATTCAAAGAAGCCCGACTCGTCGAGTAACAGGCTGATGATGATCACGGCAATAAAGGTCGCGGTGGCATTCCAGACAATCTGCCAGACCACCGGAATATCGCCGAGGTGAACCACACCGCTCACGAGCGCCAGTATCGCGCCAAGCGTGGCGCTCCAACCAATGCCCAACCCTTTGGGTTGCCAGATCACCAACACAATGGTCAAAACAAAAATTGCCCCTGCCAACAACATAACGCCCCCGAAAGGCTCCTTGCCCTGTAAGTATGTATAAGTTAAATACCCTCGGTCAGAGGGTTCAGGCCCTCTTCCCGTGAATCAAACTGCCTCATTGCCCATTTAAATATGAAAAATCAGATATGAAAGAGTAAAATTTTTTAATCTCTCACAGGCAGCCAGCCTTACCGCCCGCTATCATATTCCCTCGTGCCAACGCAGCAATTTCGTCACGTTGGCTGAGATAAGCCTGCTCAATCACGCTGGCGGCCCAGGCAGGAATATGCGGTGACAAACGATAGTGGATCCACTTGCCTGCACGGCGATCCAGCAGCAGCCCTGATTCTCTTAACATCGCCAAATGCCTGGAGATCTTGGGCTGAGACTCACCCAGCACGTTGCAAAGCTCACAAACGCACAGCTCCCCGCTTTCCCGCAGCAGCAAAATGATATTCAGACGGGTTTCGTCTGACAGATTTTTAAACAACTGCAACGGCGTGAGGACGATCATGAAAACTCCAAGGCTGAATAATCAGGTTATCTTAGTGCGCAGGTGAGCGAAGTCAACAATGCATTCGTTTTTTCATATATGTATGGACACATGCTGCGTTGTTCCCCCTACCGCGCCTGCCCCCTCCTGATATTCGCGGGGATCTTCCAACATACTGTCCCATGTCACATACATTCGCCCTAACGCTCTATTATGATATTGCGTAACGTCCGAGGTTCGGAGTTTTCTGGAAACAATCAACGTCCCCATGCAGCGCCCTGCCTTCCCGACGCCATTTAATTCTATGCTTTTTTATCTGAGTTAAAGGACCTCAACGTGCAGACAGCAACCCCCTCAACAGCGCGCTTCTACGCTTTACGCCTCTTGCCACAGCAGGAACTCCTGACTGCTTTACGTCACTTTATCCGGCTGAATGGGCTTCATGCCGCCTGGATAAGTGGCTGTGTCGGTAGTTTGAGCGACGTGGCTTTGCGTTATGCCGGGCGTGAAGGCACCGCTTTATTAAGTGGAAAGTTTGAAGTGGTCTCGCTGATTGGCACGTTAGAGGCTGGCGGGGAGCATCTGCATATGGCCGTCGCAGATGAAAATGGTCATATGACCGGCGGCCACGTGATGGAAGGCTGCACTGTGCGCACCACGCTTGAACTGGTGATTGGGGAACTCAATGATGCCGTGTTTAGCCGACAACCTTGTACGCTCTCAGGTTATGACGAATTAAACGTCAAGCCACGTTAATGTTCCTGCAATTTCATCGAGGGTTGTTATGACAGCTAAAAGATTGTCGAGCCAGACGCTGGTTTTGATTGTTATCTCAATTGCGATCAACATGATGGGTGGGCAGTTGGTGTCGATGTTGAAGTTACCTATTTTCCTCGACTCTATTGGCACCCTGCTGAGCGCCATACTTGCCGGGCCGATCATCGGCATGTTGACCGGTTTGTTGACCAACCTGATCTGGGGCTTGCTCACCGGCCCTATCGCGACGGCATTTGCCCCTGTCGCGATGGTGATTGGTTTAGTCGCCGGATTATTGGCTCGCATTGGCTGGTTCCGTTCCCTACCGAAGGTGCTTCTCAGCGGGGTGGTGATTACCCTGGCGGTAACGGTGGTGGCCGTCCCCATCCGTACCTACCTGTTTGCCGGGGTGACCGGCAGCGGCGCAGACTTCTTTGTCGCGTATATCCATTCAGTCGGCAACAATCTGATTGAATCTGTGGCGATGACCGTGTTGGGGGTTAATCTGATCGATAAAGTGCTGGCGGCGGTTATCGTCTGGCTACTGGTGCGCACTATGTCACAGCGTACGTTACGCAATTTCCCGGCCATGGCGGCCGTGCGTTAATGCATCCTTTTACCTCCCTGACGATGTGGGCGGTGCTTGGCACCAGCAGTTTACTGATGCCGTTGGGCTATCCGCTGCTGGCCTATAGCCTGGCGAGCGTTCTGCTACTGCTCCTGCTGAAAAGCACCCGACATCGCTGGCGCTATGTCGCGTTGATCATGCTCCCTATGGCATGCGGCTTATGGCTGGTACACAGCGGTTGGCTGGCGTGGTGGTTACGGGGCGAAGTGCGTGACGATAGCGATTTGTTACAGGCGGCTGCCCTGTGGTTACGCCTGCTGGCTTTGCTGTGCAGCGGGCAGATCTGGCTGCACTATGTGCCACCGCAGCGCATGATTCGCGCCCTGTTTGCCAGCCGTTTACCGCCGGGGCTGGCCTATCTGTTTGCAGGCCCGCTGTTGATCGTCGAGCAATTGCGAACGCAGCTTGCGGCGATTTACCAGGCACAGCTGGCGCGCGGCGTGCCGCTGGATGGCTTCTGGTATCAGCGGTTACGCTATATTCCGGCGCTGGTAATCCCCTTAACTCACAGTGCATTGAATGAGTTAACCGCACGCAGCACTGCGCTGGATATGCGCGCGTTCCGGCTGCACGCGAAACGCACCACGCTGTGGGCGCCGAAAGACACCCTACAGCAACGCAGGGTGCGCTATGGCTTGCTGCTGTTGGCCACGCTGGAAATAGGAGCCTGGCTATGGTTGTGGCACTGAACGCGCTGAGCTTTACGCCTCAAGGCTGCCCCCACTGGCAATTGGAAAACATCAATCTACATTGCGCGGCACCAGGTTTGTATGGCATTCGCGGGGGCAATGGCAGCGGAAAAACCACCCTCGCACAGCTGCTGGCGGGCTGTTTCCCCGTTTTTTTGCCCGGCAGCTTACGGGGGGCCGGGCGGGTACTTGGTGATGAAATTGGCTCACGGCCGCTGGTCGAAATGGCGCAGCAGGTGCAGCTCATTCAACAGGCGCCACAATTACAGCTCTCTGGCTGTACCTTCACGGTGGAAGAGGAAATCGCTTTCGGGCCAGAAAACCTTTGCCTGAGTGAAGCAGAAATCCTGGAGCGGCTCGAACAGGTGCTAGCCTTCACTCACTGCCACGCCTTGCGCCACCGCCACCCTGCAACACTTTCCGGCGGAGAAGCCCAACGGGTGGTGATCGCCTGCGCGCTGGCAATGCGCCCCAAACTGTTATTACTGGATGAAGCCTTTAGCCGCCTGACGCCGGAAGCCACCACCACGCTGTTACAGCAACTGGTTGCCTATGCAAACCAACAGCGTTGCGTGATTATCCTTTTCGAACGGGCGCTTACCCCTATTGCGGCATATTGCCAGCAAACCTGGGAACTCACGCAGGGTAAACTCTCCTTATGCTAACGATTTCGTCGCTGGATTATCAGTGGCCTGGCGCGGCCAAACCGCTTATTAGCGGTTTAAATCTGACCCTGGAAACGGGGGAGTGGGTTGCCTTGACAGGGGATAACGGAGCCGGGAAATCCACGCTATTACGCCTGATCGCCGGGTTATTAAAGCCCACAGGCGGGCTGATCGCCGTGCAGGGGCAGAATATTGCCGCCCTGAAAGCAGCGCAGAGAGCACCGCTGTTAGGCGTACTATTTCAGGAGGCGGAACGGCAGATCTTTCGCCATCGGGTGCGCGATGAAATTGCTTTTGGATTACGTCATCAGGGGATCCGCGGTAACCACCTGGAACAGCGTATCGCGCAGACGCTAGCGCTTTGCGCGTTAACGGATGTTGCAGAAGCCCATCCGCTGGATCTCCATGCCGGGCAGCGGCGTATGGTGGCCGTGGCCAGCCTCGCCGCCGTTGCACCGCCGCTGCTCCTGCTGGACGAACCCAGCCGCGATTTTGACGATCACTGGTTGGGCATCTTTACCCGCTGGTTGGATATTTGCCGCACGCAAGGCTGCACGGTGCTGGCGATCAGCCATGATGCTGCTTTTGTGAAACAACATTTCCCTCGCACCCTTCGGCTGGCTGACGGGGTGCTTGCCGAACAGGGCAAAGCCCAAGGCTATAGCTGGCCGCCCGTTTAAGGGAGCCATGCCACCCGCCATTACGGCGGGTGACGCTCTCAATATTTATCCTGCACGCGGGCCAACAAAGGTTCACGCTGCCGTCCGCTGTAGTATTTCAGCAGCAACGCTAAGCAAACCACCCAGGCAGGGATCAGCAACAGGTTGAAAATAGTGGTGACAGGGAACTGGTAGCGCAGCAGTTCAGCACCGGCCAGCACACCGGAAATGGCGCCAAAGCGCCCTACGCCGTACATGCTGCCCACCCCGGTCGCTCGGCAACGGGTGGGATAGTAGGACGCCGCCAGCGAAGCCAGCGCAGACTGCCCGCCACCGGAAGCAAATCCCATAAAGAACACCAGCGAGCCCAAGATCAGAGTCTGGCTGACGTTACCCACCGCCAGCCCCACGCCATAAGCCAGCAACCCGGCCAGCAGATAGGTGAAAGCCAGCACCTTGTTCGGTTCACGACGATCCATCGCCCAGCCGAGCAGGATTGAGCCGACCCCGCCGCCCAACGGAAATAGCGCGCTGATGTGGGAGAATTGCTGCACCGTCAGCCCCGCCTCTTTCAGCAACAGCGGCATCCAACTGACGATCATATAAAACACCAGCATACTCATAAAACAGCTTAACCAGAGCAGAGCGGTAATGGTGCGATGCGGCGCAGTTAAAATGGCACGAATGGCGGAATGGCCATCGGCAATTTTTTCCGCGATCACAAAGTGTTCTACCTGTTCCATGCCTTCGCTTTTCACCCGCCGAAGAATGGCGCGGATGCTGGCATTGGGATAGCCCTTCAGCACCATATAGCGCACCGATTCCGGCAGCACCCAGGGTAACAGGCCACACAGCAGGATCGGCACCACGCCCCCCACCACCAGCACCGAACGCCAGCCAAACGCCGGGATCAGGTAGCCTGCCAATAAACCACCGGCGGCAGCGCCCAGCGGGAAGCCGCACAGCATGGCGCTGACGATCATGGTGCGGCGCTTGCTGGGGCAGTATTCCGCCAGCAGCGTGATGGCATTAGGCATCGCCGCTCCCAGCCCCAATCCAGTGACAAAACGCAGCACGGTCAGTGAACCGACCGACGAAGACCAGGCCGTCGCCAGGCTGAACGCGCCAAACAGCAGCACGGAAAAGATCACCGCCGGTTTGCGGCCAATCCGGTCCGCCAGCGGCCCAGACAGCAGTGAGCCAAAAGCCAGCCCGAACAGCGCGGCGCTCATCGCCGGGCCAAGCTCTGCCTTCTGCACCCCCCATTCATCCAGCAGCGAAGGGGCCACATAGGCAATGGCGGCCATGTCGTAGCCGTCCATGAAAATCACTAAAAAACACAGTAACAGCAGTAACCATTGGAACGGAGAGAATCTGGTGCGATCGATAAAAGCTTCAATATCCAGCGATGTAGGGTTAGCCATGAGGTAAAGCTCCTGTCAGCGATGCCCGTCATACGTCAAGCGGCAGGTGTTCCTGCAGCTCGCCTTATGTGGGACCGAGGGCCAGACTCAGCGGGCCGCTAACCGGCTTGGCAGCGGCCGGTGGTCGATTATAGTTTTATGCAGATATTGCTGATATCAGAGTAAAAATCGAGTGAATGGCGGCCACCTTCACGCCCCATCCCCGACAGCTTGCTGCCGCCAAACGGGGTGCGCAGATCGCGGGCGTACCAACTGTTAACCCAGACAATCCCGGTGTGAATACGCCGCGCCAGACGATGAGCGCGCCCCACCTGGCTGGTCCACAGCGCGCAGGCCAGGCCGTATTGGCTGTCGTTAACCCGCGCCAGCACCTCTTCTTCATCATCGAAAGGCGCGATATGGCACACCGGCCCGAAGATCTCTTCCCGCACGCAGCGCGCATCGTCACCCAACCCGGTCCAGATGGTAGGACGTACCCAAGAGCCGTTATCACGGGCATCGCCGAATAGCGGTACATCACCGCCGGTGATCAGGTTAGCGCCTTCGGTTCGCGCCAGCGCAAAATAGGAAAGCACTTTATCCCGGTGTTTTTGTGACACCAGCGGGCCAAGCTCCACCCCAGCTTCATTGGGATAACCGATCTTCAAAGCTTCGGCTCGCTCCTTCAGCGCTGCCACAAAGCGATCGAAGATCGGCCGTTCGACATACACCCGCTCAGAGCACAGGCACACCTGCCCGGTATTAAAGAACGAGGAGCGCGCCACGCCTGCCACGGCGGCGTCAAAATCGGCATCGGCAAACACCACCGCCGCGTTTTTCCCGCCCAGCTCGAAGGAAACCTCTTTGACACCGTCCGCCACCGCTTTCATGATCGCGCTACCGGTACGGGATTCACCGGTAAAGGAGACGGCGGCGATCTCCGGCTGACGGGTGAGAAACTCCCCCGCCGAACCGGGGCCAAAACCGTGGATCAGGTTAAATACCCCAGCGGGCAGGCCAACCGCGTGTATCACTTCTGCCAACAAGGTGGCCGAAGACGGGGTTTCTTCCGAGGGTTTGCACACCACAGTGTTCCCCATCGCCAGCGCTGGCCCGAGTTTCCAGGTCAGTAACAGCAGCGGCAGGTTCCAAGGGGAAATCACGGCGACAACGCCAAGGGGTTTGCGCACCGTATAGTTGAACAGCAGGCCGCCGTCCGCCTGCGGGGTTTCGCAGCATTCGCTGACCGACGTGGCCGCCAAATCGGCAAAGGTGCGGAAGTTGGCAATAGCACGTGGCACATCCAGCGTGCGCGCCAGGTTTTCTGGCCGCCCGGTATCGGCCACTTCGGCCGCGACAAACTCCTCAAAACGGGCTTCGATGCCATCGGCTACCCGATGCATCAGCGCGGCACGCGCAGGCACGCTCAGCTGCCCCCAAGGCCCAGATAGCGCCACCTGTGCGGCCTTTACCGCTGCGGCGACCTGCGCCTCACTGGCTTCGGCAACGCGTGAAACCAGATGCCCGTCAACCGGGCTGATATTGTCGAACTGCCGAATCCCATCGACAAACTGCCCGTCGATATACAAGGGTAAATCTGATGCGGATTGATAATTTGTCATGGCACTGTTCCTCCTGAGTTACAAATCAGCACGAAGGAACCTTCCATTCGCGTCTGAATGCAACGCCGTTGCAGGAACCTTCGGCTAGGTATCGTTACGCAGTGTAAGGAGCCGTTGAAATAAGTTGAAAATGAATAAAGCGGGCTTTGCTATTCTGTTTAGTTATAGCCAGGCAGCACCGGATCTTCCTGCACCGCCAGCTTAAGGCATTCGATCAGTTGCCGACTCGCCGGGGTCAACGGTTTATCCTGGCGGATTGAAAAGCCCACTTCAGTCGGTGGGCCCACGTCCCCCAACGGCAGTTGGCTCAACAGGCCCGCGGCAATAAAACGCCGCGCCGCCGCCGTGGGCATCAGCCCAAGAAACGAGGAATCCACCAGCAGGTTGACGTTGGTCAGCAGCGACAGGGATTCGACGATATTTTCCGGAGCGGGTAACCCAGACTCTTTGAAGAAATGATCGGCCACCCGCCGGGCGGGCGAATCCAGCGGCGGCAGGATCCACGGCCATTCGGCGAGGTGATGCAGGTTGAGATCGCTTTGATTGAGCAACGGATGGTGGCCACCGGCAACCACACACAGGCTGTTGCGATACAGCGCTCGGTGGCTCAAGGCCATTCTGGCGATCAGCGGCGCATCAGGCTCCGGCAAGCGCCCGACCACCACATCCAACTCACCGCTGGCCAGCGCAGGGAACAGATAATCCTGCGGCCCTTCCCGCACCGTTACCAGGATTTTCGGCGCACGCGCTTTCAACAGCAGGATGGCGCGCGGCAGCAAACGGGCACTGGCGGAGATCTGGGTTCCGACCACCACATGGCCCACCACGCCGCCTTTAAAGGTATTCAGCTCATCGGTCAGGTAACGCAGCTCGGCAATCACCGATTTCACCCGTTCCCCCAACAGCACCCCACAGTCGGTGGGCGTCACGCCGCGGTTGTTACGATCAAACAGCACCGTATCCAACTGCTGTTCCAGCTCGCGGATCGCTTTGGTCACCGCGGGCTGCGTCAGATTCAGTTCCCGCGCCGCGCGCGCAATGGATTGATTACGCAATACCCGGTCAAAAATCAGCAGCGGGCGCAGCTTGAGGCGGTTGAGGATCATGTCGCTGACGGTAAAAGGGGCGCGTTCAGTCATTGCTGTTTACTCCTGAAAGTCGTCTAACCCAAACAGTGCACTCGGCGACTATGGCATAACTTTAGGGAATAGCAAAAGCCCCTTTATTCATTTTCGCTTATTGCCAGGCTGGTTAGACTGCCACTATGCCCAACACCCGGCTATTGCAAATCAGCAAGGAATATCGCCCACGGCCACCTGGAGTGAGCCGTGGTACACAAACAGGAGAGCCATGTGTCAAACTCACTGAAGCCTGAATATTATGAAGCCGCCAACATGCTCAGGCAGGCGGCCAGCAGCGGCCAGCCCTGTGCGCCGGTGCGCAACCTGATTGGTTGCAACGATATCGATGCTGCCTATGCGGTGCAGCGCTTGAATAACGACCACCAGATCAAGCAAGGCCGCCGCCTGGTTGGCAGCAAAATCGGCCTCACCTCGCCTGCGGTGCAAAAGCAACTGGGTGTCGACCAACCGGATTTTGGCCGGTTGTTCGCCGATATGGCGCTGTGTGACGGAGAGGAAATTGCCGCTGGCCGCCTGATCCAGCCCAAGGTGGAAGCCGAGATCGTGCTGGTGCTTGAACAGGATCTGCCCCACGAAAAAAACACCCTCGCCGATCTGATCCGCGCCACCGCCTATCTGCTGCCTGCCATCGAAGTTGTCGACAGCCGCATTGCCCATTGGGATATCTCATTGGCCGATACCATTGCCGATAACGCCTCCTGTGGCCTGTTCGTGCTGGGTAACCGCCCGGTGCGGTTGAAAGACGTGGACCTGCTCGGTTGCGGCATGGTGCTGGAGCGCGCAGGTGAACCGGTTTCTGTGGGTGCCGGTGCCGCCTGCCTGGGCAACCCGCTGCGCGCTGCGCTATGGCTGGCGAATACGCTGGCACAGCGCGGTGATGCCCTGCGGGCTGGCGATATTATTCTCACCGGTGCGCTGGGGCCGATGGTGGCTGCCAGCGCAGGAGAGGTGTTTACCGCACGCATTGAGGGTGTTGGCCAGGTCAGCGCTCGCTTTACACAGGCCGCAGGAGGCGCACAATGAACCACAGCGCACAGATTTCTACCGCCATTATCGGCTCAGGCAACATCGGCACCGATCTGATGATCAAGATCCTGCGCCACGGCCAGCGCCTGAAAATGGCAGCCATGGTCGGCATCGATCCCGCCTCCGACGGCCTGGCACGCGCCAATCGGCTCGGGGTGGCGACAACCCATGAAGGCATTGACGGGCTGCTGGCCCTGCCGGATTTCGGTGCCATTAAAGTGGTGTTTGACGCCACCTCCGCTGGTGCCCACGCGCATCATAACCAACTGCTGCAACAGCACGGCGTGCGGGTGATCGATCTCACCCCGGCAGCCATTGGCCCCTACGTGGTGCCGGTGGTGAACCTGCAAAGCCAGGGCGATGCACCAAACCTGAATATGGTCACCTGCGGTGGGCAAGCCACGATTCCGATGGTGGCCGCCGTCGCCAGCGTCACCGACGTTTACTACGCCGAGATCGTGGCGTCGATCGCCAGCCGTTCCGCCGGCCCCGGCACCCGCGCCAATATCGATGAATTCACCGAAACTACCTCACAGGCGCTGCAAACCGTGGGTGGGGCCCGGCGCGGCAAGGCCATCATTATCCTCAACCCGGCCGAACCGCCGCTGATGATGCGCGATACCGTTTTCTGCCTGACGCCGCCCTGCGATCCGCACGCTATCAGCGCAGCGGTTACCGCTATGGCGGCCAGGGTACAAGAGTATGTGCCCGGCTATCGGCTGAAGCAGGAAGTACAGTTTGAAACTATCTCACCGGCCGATGCTCGCTACTACCCAGATCTGGGGCCAGAAGGTGGCCTGAAAGTCTCGATCTTCCTCGAAGTGGAGGGGGCTGCCCACTACCTGCCCGCCTATGCAGGCAATCTCGACATCATGACGTCAGCCGCCTTGGCCTGCGGTGAACACATCGCCGCGCGTCTGCTGCAGCATCAGGGAGCATAAAGATGAAACAACTGTATATCTCCGACGTGACCCTGCGTGACGGTTCCCACGTCATGCGCCACCGCTATTCGTTGCCACAGGTGCGGCAGATCGCCAGCGCACTGGATCGCGCCGGTGTGGATTCGATCGAAGTCGCACACGGTGACGGTTTATCCGGTTCCAGCCTCAACTACGGCTTTGGTGCGCACAGCGACGTTGAGTGGATTGCCGCGGCGGCAGAATCAGTCAGCAATGCCAAGATCGCCACGCTGCTGCTGCCGGGTATCGGCACGGTGCATGATTTACGCAATGCCTATGACGCCGGCGCCCGCGTGGTGCGCGTCGCCACTCACAGCACCGAGGCCGACATTTCACGCCAGCACATTGCCTATGCCCGCGATCTGGGCATGGATACCGTGGGTTTTCTGATGATGTCCCATATGGCTGAACCACAGAAACTGGCGCAGCAGGCCAAGCTGATGGAGTCCTACGGTGCCACCTGCATTTATGTGGTCGACTCGGGTGGTGCCATGCTGATGCAGGATATCCGCGATCGCTTCCGCGCCCTGCGCGAAGTGCTCAACGAGAACACTGAACTTGGCATGCACGCTCACCACAATCTGGCGCTCGGCGTTGCCAACTCCATCGTTGCAGTGGAAGAAGGCTGCCACCGCGTGGATGCCAGCCTTTCAGGCATGGGAGCCGGGGCCGGCAATGCGCCGCTCGAGGTGTTTATCGCCACCGCCGAACGCCTGGGCTGGGACCACGGTTGCGATCTGTTGCAACTGATGGACGCGGCCGACGATCTGGTACGGCCATTGCAGGATCGCCCGGTACGCGTCGATCGCGAAAGCCTGTCGCTGGGTTACGCCGGGGTTTATTCCAGCTTCCTGCGCCACGCCGTGAACGCCGCAGAACGCTATCAGCTCAAAGCCGCCGATATTTTACTCGAGGTTGGTCGCCGCCGCATGGTGGGCGGCCAGGAAGATATGATCGTCGATGTCGCCCTGGATTTGCTGGCACAGCGCAACGGGCAACCGGAGAAAACCGCATGAGCAACGTTATGGATTTAACCACCTTGGCCACCCAGTTGGACCAGGCCACGCTGCGCCAGGAAGCCGCAGCCCAGTTAACCGGGCAGGTAACGCTCGATCTTGCCACCGCCTACCGCGTGCAGGCCGAAGGGATCCGCCTGCGTAAACAGCGCGGCGAACGGCGAGTCGGCCTGAAGCTGGGTTTTACCAGCCGCGCAAAAATGCAGCAGATGGGGGTTGAACACCTGATCTGGGGCGAACTGACCGACGCCATGCAGATTGAAGAAGGGGGGGAGTTGGATCTGCGCGAGCTGATCCACCCGCGCGTTGAGCCTGAGATCTACTTTATCACCCGCAAAGAGATCAACAGCCCGCTCTCCTTGGCGGAAGCAGGATCGGTGCTGGAAGGCGTGGGCCCGGCGCTGGAGATCATCGATTCCCGCTATCGGGACTTCCGCTTCACCCTGGAAGACGTGGTGGCCGACAACTGTTCATCCGCCAAATTCGTCGTTGGCGCATTGCAGAGCCCGCAACGCGCCATTGATAACCTCGGCGTGGTGATGAACTTTAACGGCCGCCCGCTGCAGGTTGGCAGCACGGCGGCGATCCTCGGGCACCCGCTGCGTGCGCTGGTGCAGATAGCCATCCTGTTGCATCAGCAAGAGCGCACGCTGCCTGCAGGATCGGTGATTCTGGCGGGTGCAGCGACCGCCGCCGAAGCACTTTATCCCGGGCTGCACGTCAGCGTCGATATCTCCGGTTTTGGCCGGACAGCATTTCATACCAGAGGTGAACTATGAACAACCAGGCGGTAGTGGTTAAAGGCAAAGCGACCCCGCGCGGGCGCTTTCCACACGTGAAGCGGGCCGGTGACTTTCTGTTTGTCTCCGGCACCAGTTCAAGATTGCCGGACAACAGTATTGCCGGTGCGGAAGTGGACGCCATGGGCGCCACCCGTTTGGATATCGACGTGCAGACCCGCGCGGTGCTCGATAATATCCGCGATATTCTGCACAGCGTCGGTGCCGATCTGAATGATGTGGTCGAGATCAGCGCATTTCTGGTCAATATGAACGATTTTGCTGGTTATAACGCGGTGTATGCCGAGTATTTTGACTACGATGGCCCGACCCGCACCACCGTCGCGGTACATCAGTTGCCCCACCCGCACTTGCTCATTGAAATCAAAGCGATCGCCTATAAACCACAATAATAAAATATTCGTATCCTCTGCCCTACACATCGGAGAATCACAATGTCTAACTTCAAATACGGACTTCCGCTTAACTTCAAGAATTGGCTAGACACGAATGCCGACCTGCTCAAACCACCGGTGAATAACCAGCAGATCTGGCAGGATAGCGATTTTATGGTCACCGTCGTCGGCGGGCCGAATCAGCGCACCGATTTTCATGACGATCCGGTGGAAGAGTTTTTCTACCAGTTTAAAGGGAATGCCTATCTGAACATCTGGGATAACGGCCACTATGACCGTGTCGACCTGCGCGAAGGCGACGTTTTCCTGATGGCTCCTCATGTGATCCACTCCCCACAGCGGCCAGAAGAGGGCAGCCTGTGCCTGGTGTTCGAGCGGGTGCGCCCGAAAAACGAAGTGGACGCATTGCAGTGGTCGTGTGCCGCCTGTGGCACGCTGATCAAACGCTATGAGATGCACCTGAAAAGCATCGTGACAGATCTTCCCCCGGTTTATGAACAATTCTATGCAACCAGCGATGAAGAGCGCCGCTGTACCAAGTGCGGTGAAATCCACTCAGGCCGCGACTGGCAGACCTGGCATCGCATACTCAAGGCGACAACAAACTGATGAAAATAGATATTCACTCGCACTTCTTCCCGAAAATCAGCCAGCAAGAGGCCGCCAGACTGGACGTTGAACGGGCTCCCTGGCTGGCAACCCACGGGCGCGAAGGCCAAATCATGTTGAACAATCAACCATTCCGCCCGGTTTATGACGCACTGTGGGATGCCGAACGCCGCCTGGAACATCTGGATGAGCAGCTGATCGATATTCAGATCATGTGTGCCACGCCGGTGATGTTTGCCTACGACGTCGCCATTGAACGCGCCCTGCCCTGGGCGCAACTGATGAACGACAAGGCGCTGGAAATGGCCTCTGCCAACCCGCAGCGTTTGAAGGTGCTGGCGCAGGTGCCGTTGCAGGATAGCGATGCCGCCTGCCGCGAAGCCAGCCGGGCAAAGGCATGCGGCCATATTGGCGTGCAGATCGGCAACCACGTGGGGGCAAAAGATCTGGATCATGAGTCGCTGATTACCTTTCTGACCCACTGCGCCCGGGAGGAGATCCCGGTGTTGGTACACCCTTGGGATATGATGGGCGGCGCAGATCGCATGAAGAAGTGGATGCTGCCATGGCTGGTGGCAATGCCGGCAGAGACCCAGTTGGCGATCCTGTCGCTGATCCTCTCCGGTGCCTTCGAGCGCCTGCCGCGCAACCTGAAGCTGTGTTTTGCCCACGGGGGCGGCAGCTTTGCCTACCTGATGGGCCGAGTGGACAACGCTTGGGAACAGCGCGATATCGTGCGTGAAGATTGCCCGCAGAAGCCTTCGAGCTACTTAGATCGTTTCTACGTCGACTCTGCGGTGTTTGACCCGCGGGCGTTGCAACTGCTGGTGGAGACTATGGGGGCCGATCGGGTGATGTTGGGCTCGGATGCACCATTCCCGTTAGGTGAGCAGCAGGTGGGGCATCTGGTCAGCCATTCAGCCCTGCCTGAAGAGAGCAAACGCCAGATTCTGGCGGCAAACGCACGTTCGTTTTTTTCTCTAGCGTAGGTAGCGCGGGGGCGGTATTGCGCCGTTCCCGCGCTAAATAATCAGCTTCCTCGGTAGGTGGAATAGCCATATTGGCTCAACAACAGAGGAATATGCAGTTTCTGATTAGTGGTGCTGACGTTAAAAATAACCGGGACTTCCGGGAAAAACGTTTCTTGCTTGATGGCAGAAAAGTAATCCCCGGTTTTAAACGTGACCTTATAGACCCCGGCATCCATATCCTTGCCTGCCGGATACAGTGCGCCAATGCGGCCATCGTCATTAGTCACCGCCTGTGCCAGGCGCGTCCAACCGTTGCCCTGTTGCTTTTCCAACTCGACCACCATTCCCTTGGATGGCAGGCCGGTCTGCTGGTTGAGTACGTGCACACTGAGCGGATTAGGCGTGCCCGCCGCCATGGCCGAAAAACTGCACGCCGCTAACAGGATCGGAATGAATACTTTCATAAATACCTCCATTGCAAATGTAGGCAATGAAAGTAACACCAAAAACGCCTGAAAAATTTGTATAACAGAAAGTTTAAGTTTATTAATGTGTTCCGTCAGTGACAATTCAAGCCGAGTGAAGAAAGGGGGAGAACTGCAAGAGAATGATAGGGTGTATCAGCATCGGCTTTTGCTTTTCTGCAGGCAGCAATTTTCATATTCAACTTGATACGCACCACCGGGCCAACCCAAAACTCGGGGTTGCAATGAAAGTTTAGAAGCATTTAAAGCAGCTCGGCTATAGTCGCTCTGGAAACACCATATTCACGCGCTAACGCACTGATACTGGTCCCGCTATTCTTTTTCTCTATAATCGCCCTACGGGCTTCTGGTGCGATTTTTGACGGTCTGCCCAGCTTCTTTCCTTCAGCTTTTGCTCGTGACAGCCCCGCCTGAGTGCGTTCAATAAGTAGGTCACGCTCCATTTCAGCAACGGCTGCCAGCATAGACAACAGAAGCTTACCGGCAGCAGAAGTGAGGTCAGTAGTTCCAAGCTGATGGACGATCACCTTGATATTACGCTCTGCCAGCGCCCTGACCGTCTGGAGAACATCAATCGCATCACGTCCCAGACGGTCTAGTTTTGCAACTACCAACGTTTCACCATCGCGAATTTTGCTAAGCATTTCAGAAAACGCTTTACGTTGCATAGCCGGAACCTTCCCACTGACAATATCGGCAAACCAATAGTCAATTTGCCACCCAGCTTGCTCAAGCTCCAGTCGCTGGTTCTCAGTATCCTGCTGCGTTGTTGAAACACGCCCGTAGCCAAAAGTAGCCATTGTTATCTCCCCATCTGACCCCTGCCAGAAAACGAGGCCAACATTAGGATGGCCTGTCAGAAAAGCCAAGGCTATTTTTCCAACAGTGTGAAAGCGTGCGATTGGGAGGTGCCAGAAAACGGTCGTTAACTGGCGTGTTTTATCTTTCACACCAAAAATAAGGATAGATTTGTCGCTGCATTACCATGGCTAAGGTGGTATAGATAACAAGAACATTTTCTACTTTCATGCAGATGGAGGTTTTGCATGTCAATACTTCAGGAAATTCAAAGCTGGTCCACCAAACTACCACTCTGGCAACAACATGCTATAAATCGAATCTACGACTCAAGGCAACTTGAAGATAAGGATTTGGATGACATATATCTTCTTCTTAAACTTCATCATGGAATTCCTGAGCAACAGGAAATACAAGCATTAACATTTACTGAAGATCAAATAGCTGCAATAGAGAATATATCTTCACTAATTCAGATAAAATCGATAAAAAACCTAGAAAATATAAATGCATTAGCTGAGAAAGAATAATTGCCTATATCTCCTACCGGACTCACCATAATCTATGGTGAGAATGGTGCGGGTAAATCTGGTTACTCAAGATTACTAAAAAAAGTTTGTAGAGCTCGAGATCAGAGAGAACCAATCCTTCCTAATGCTAACCGCCCCCCAGAACAAACTGGTCCGGCTAGGGCAGAATTCGAAATTATTAAAGACGGAGAAGAAATAACACTCAACTGGCAAGATGGCACCCCTCCTCCTGAAGAGCTTTCCAATATATCTACTTTCGACTCATTTTGCGCAAGAGCCTATATAGATAACCAAGGCGACTTTGCTTATATACCTTATGGTCTAGACATTTTAACTGAATTAGTTAACGTGTGTAATAAATTAAAGTTAAAGATTGAGCATGACACGAAAACGAATAAACCAAATCTAGATATTTTTAGTGAGCTATCAAACACAAAGACCCAAACTGGTGTTCTTCTTGCTAATTTATCTCATCAGACATCAATACAAAAAGTTGAACAACTTGCCTCACTTAAAGAGGATGAAATTACCCGTTTAGATACACTAACAAGAACATTAGCAGAATCTGACCCTAAGCAAAAAGCCCTGATATTAAGGCAAAAAGCACTACGTTTTAGAGGGCTTTACAAAAGAATAACTGAGGCTTCAACTTCAATATCATCAAATAAGGAAGATAATTTAAAGGAATTAATAGGTAAGTATAAATCTGCAAGAAATGCGGCTGAAATTGCGGCTAAAGCTTTCAAAGAAACCCCTGGGCAACTTTTAGGAACAGGCAGTGAACCATGGAAAATACTCTTTGAAGCAGCACGTGTATTTTCAAAAGAAAACTACCCTGAAAAACACTTCCCAAAGTTAGAAGAAAATGACAAATGTCCTCTTTGTCAAAATGAGTTAGGCGAACAAGGAGTGACACGATTAATTTCTTTCGATGAATTCATACAGAAAGAAGCGGAGAAGTTGGCCGTAACGACAAGAACTAATGCTGGAAATGCTTATAAGGAGATAGAGAAGTTAAACTTGAGTCTAAATATTGATGAAGCATTAAATAATGAGTTATCAGACTACTCACCTCAATTATTAGATTTATGCTTGACGTTTGAACAACATTTAAAAAAGCGTCAAGGTGATATTATCTTAGCAGCAAGTGAAAAACTTCCTTGGGAAGACGTAAGTAAGTTACTTGATACACCTAATTTAATCATTAATGAAGCAGTTATAAAACTTGAATCTGATGCGAAGGCTTTAGAGGCAACTTTTAATGCAGAAGCTAAACAGGCTATGGTTAATGAGCATAACGAGTTGATGTCACGTTCTAAGCTAAAAGAGTTTAAAGATATTGTTATCGACTGTATCTTAAAATTAGACCTTTGCAATAAACTAAATCAATGTTCTGCCAGTTGTGGGACAACGGCTATATCACGAAAGTCCACTGAATTGGCGAGATCAATAGCGACACCTGAAGTTATTGAAATGCTTAACAAAGAGTTTGAAGCTCTAAATGTTCATGAGCTAAGAGTCACAATGCAAAACTCTTCTCCTGGAGGCAAAACTCAATTTAAATTAGTAATGGAAAAATCTAATGGTGCAAGACCATCGGAGATTCTTAGCGAAGGTGAACAAAGAGCAATAGCAATTGCTTCATTCCTGACTGAAGTTAACTTATCTAAAACAATGTCCGGATTAATCTTTGATGATCCAGTATCATCTCTAGATCATCGCCGTCGCTGGCATGTAGCAAGACGGCTAGTAGAAGAGTCTAAGAAAAGGCAGTTAATAGTTTTCACACATGACATTTATTTTTTATGCATTCTTCAGCAAGAATCTCAAGAGAATGATGTTGTAAACCTTACACAATGCATCAGAAAAACATCTCAAGGTTTTGGTGTTCACACAGATAGATTACCATTTGATGCACTAAGCACCTCAAAGAGAGTTAAAGCATTGAGGGGTATGCATAGTGAAGTAGTAAGACATCATAAAGGTGGAGACGAGGATTTAACCAAAAAACTCACACAAGATACCTATTACCATTTAAGAATGGCTTGGGAAAGAAGTGTCGAAGAAATTCTTTTTCAAGGTGTAGTGAACAGATTTTCCGAAGGAATTTCCACACAAAAACTAAGATATGTGATTGTCGAAGATGAAGATTACCGATTGGTAGAATCTAATATGACCAGATGTTCGAAATTTGCACACGATGGTGCTGCAATCGCAATGATTCCCACTCCTCATCCTGACGAATTAATCAAAGACATCGAAATATTAGAATCGTGGAGAGTATTGATAGAGGGCAGAAAAAAAGGAGTCGAGGCCAGAAGGGCATAGCTTAGATGAGCCCCTTATTATGGGGCTCAATTTTTTCAAGATAATAAAAACACTAATTTATTATTTATCAACTAATTTATTAGAGGTATTAAAAATAGAATAAAGACTTTAGTAAGTTTGGACATCCTTAAATGCCTTATAATTCTTGTTCGACATCTTTTGTTTCAAATGGGAACTCTGAACTAATTCGAGTCATTCTCAAAATCATTAACTTGCCTGAGAAATCACTCTCAGAAGGACCATTTTTAATTGAGTTAGATAAACTCCCCCATGATACCGGCACATCAGGCAATAAATTAATTAATGATGAATTAAAACCCATATTAAATATATTTGTTCTAAGATATTTCTTTGTAAGATATAAATTAAGAGAAGTTAAATGACTTCCTTTTATTCTCGTTGGCATAGTAACACCACACCATCCTTTATTAGTCCAACTAGAAGATACATACATTAATACAGCTCTTACAAGTCTGGCCCACTCCGGGTTTGACTTTAAATCTGCTCCTACTTGGTAGTTACTTACTGGCAACCCAGTTTTCAAACCAAGCAATATATCACCAGCAGATATGTTACACCTTTCTGTCTTTTTTGATGGAGCCCCCATCCAATGACATCGCCAGTCTGGATTCTTAGAGTAAGATTTTCTTGCTGCCAGATAAAATGCATAGGGATATGGCTGACTTTTACTCAGTGGGTGAGGAAGATTAAACAAGGAAGTGTAACCACTCTTATTCTTAAGCATAAAAGAAGGCCATTTACTATAAAGTTCAAACTCCTTTTTTGAAGATTCTCCAGAGGTTACAGTTACTTTGGGAAGACGTAATTTATTTCCAGTGATTTTAGCTTGAATAATTACAGCACGTTCTTCACCCACACTTATAAATTTTCTTTCCTTATCAACGAGTTGATTACTATAGATAAGTAAGGCATCACCGAGTTCTACTTTTGGTAAATTTAGCGCTGGAGGAAATGCAACCAGTGGTTTCTTATCGATCCAGCCGGCCTCAACAATATAATAATGAGAATGCAGGCCATCAGTTGAATTTTTATCTGTCATAATAAATAACTGAGCCAGTTTTTTTAGGTAGTCTGAATCAAAAAGAGATGCGAACTGGTGTAACTCATGCGAATTTTTAGTTCGATGTGCCTGTCTCTTAAAGTGATTACGAGCAATTCTATTTATCAGAATGTCTAATATTTTTGCTTCACGCATCGTCTGCTCCTTTGTAATTTTAAAAATTAACACTCATCGGATGGTGCATATGAGTATAACTAAAAGTTTGCAATTCCTTAGACCTTAGTATTCGATGTAAATAACGCAGTGCAAAAACTAAGTCTTACTACACCTGCCATGTTCAATCATGTTGTAACATTTGATGCCCAAAGTCATCACAACAACCTAGTGTTTTTCTATACGCTTTTTGTTGCTCTGTTTAATCCGTAGCGCATCAGCTACAGCAACCACACCATCTTCGCAAACAAATGGAGCAACTTCCGGTAGACCTAACGTAACGCTCTCAAGCACAGTATAAAGAGCTGCTGGTGGATGATCTTTGCTGTATCGGTTCTCTGTCTCGCCAGAACCGCGGATATGTCCAACAAACTGCGCACGCGTCTCGCTGTCGATTCCTGCTTGTTTGAGCCTGGTTGAAAACGTGTGACGGAATGAATGGAAAGATTTCTTACTGCCCTTTTCAAATCCTAACTGCACTTTCAGCAACGAACGGTTAAACCAGTCCGAAGCCTTATCTCCGTATCCTTTTACAGAGTGGTAAGGAAGCTCAGGAAATAAACGCGCATGGCCTGCTTTCTTCAATGCTTCGCAATAGCGGATTAATCCAAGTTTGATCAATGTCGGATGCAACGGTATTTTTCTTCGTGAATTAATCGTTTTCAGTGAATGATCGACACGCTCGTTGCTGATTTCAAAGAAATAAAATCCGGCAGCATCCTGTTTAATATCATCCAGATAAAGCTGGCATAACTCATTAATCCTTGCTCCGGTAAAGAATCCGATGAGTGGCAACCAGTAATGAAATGCACGGTAATGATGGAAGCGTCCCCCGCTATTTCTATCCACAGTTCCACGTTTAAACCAAGGGCGGTTAAAAATAGCGTGCAAATCCTCATCAGTGAAATCAGCTTTGAAGTCCTGATCCATCTTTTCATTTTCTACAGGTGCGAAGAATTGATTCGCAGGAGACTTAATAAAAATACCTTCTCCATCTGCCCACCTTAAAGCTTCGAAGATAACCCGCATATATTTACGAACGGTGTTATCGCTCATTAGAGGGTCGCCATTCTCTCTTGCTTTAACCATCAACTCATGAATGTCATTGATTCTGTATCGGATTTTAGCTAAATCACGCCGTGCAGGTATCGACCTTAGCAAGCTCTCATACTCGCGGAGATAGTCACGATCTACTTTTACAAGCTTTGGATCACCCATGACTTCAACCAGTAGGCTAAAACCCTCCCGGACTCGATTCTCTGCCTTTTCCGTGAATTTCCCCCCGCGCTTGTAGCGAATATATTTTTCACATAACTCGCTCATTTTCACCGAGTAGTATTTGCGATTTACATACTCATTCTCCGGCAATGATGGGGACAATATTGCAGTGGATATTGCTTTTGGCTTCTCAGTAGTTGCAGGAGATAGTGAGGGGCTATATGACAGCCAAAACAATCGTAAGCGCTCGGCTTGCACACGATGAATCATTAGTGAACCAGGCGAGATTTCGACACCGGGAAAGTCAACGAACCATGCGGCTTTGGATGAAGCCTCTGAGGATTTAAATGCGGTTTCTGCGTCTAGCGGCTCGCCAGCGATCATCTGACGTAATATACGTGAGGTAACCAAAGGCTGGATATAACCGTTCAGAGAACCTCTGATCCCGATGTTAATGGCACTATCGATGATAAATCCAGAAGCCTCAGGATCATCCTTATCAACGAGTGAAAGATCTTCTACATAGTAGGCAGGATGCCCATCAGCAAGCCAAAAAAGTGGGATATTCGTATCAAGTAGTCGCTGCGCCACTTGTTGCAGGGAAGCGCTCGTTAAACCGCAAAATTCAGCGAGGCTGATCATTCCTTCTCCAGCCAAAGCAGGCGCACTGCTTACCAACTTTTCTCTATCCAATTTTTGATACTCACCCAGACATCGCTGCCAGACAGCCAATAGAACTGCGGCAATCGCTCGCGCTTTTCTGATGTCGTTTGTTTCTGTTGAAGCGTGAATCTCACGCTGTCCCGTGTAGAGACGGTATCGGGCGGGAACTGCAATACGGACAACATAAATACCGCTGCTACGGCGATACAGATTATCACGTTGAGCCATCGGCTGTATGACCTCTATGTAGGAGAGGCTACGCGATTTCACTCTGAATGGATTTAATACTAACTAAATCAATAAGATAGAAGTGACTGGTGCCGATAATAGGAGTCGAACCTACGACCTTCGCATTACGAATGCGCTGCTCTACCAACTGAGCTATATCGGCTTTGGGCCGGGCATACAGGTGCATGCCGGAATACGCTGAACAAATTATGCAAAAGCACGGGCTGAGTCAATAGGCCGCTAATCATCTGCTGCATTTCACATCAACCCTATGCTTACTGTGGCTTAAATGCAACGCCGATTGCCAGCGGTTCCAGGGGCACAGCGCGCCCCTTTTCTACCCCAGCAACAGCACTAACTGCGAACCAGATCGTCGCCGTAGCCAATCCATTTATAAGTGGTGAGCGCATCCAACCCCATCGGGCCGCGAGCGTGCAGCTTCTGGGTGCTCACCGCGACCTCGGCCCCTAAACCAAACTGGCCGCCATCGGTAAAGCGGGTGCTGGCGTTGACGTACACGGCCGCAGAATCCACCGCGCGCACAAAATATTCGGCGTTACTCAGCGAACGCGTCAGAATCGCATCCGAATGACTGGTGCCGTGGGTGCGGATATGTTCGATCGCCTGATCGATATCGTCTACCAGCGTCACATTCATATCCAGCGACAGCCATTCATCGTCGTAGTCTTTCGCTTCTACCGCAACTGCCCGCGCCGGGCCTTCATGCAGCAAAGGCATAGCGTTATCGCTGGCGTGTAAAGTCACCCCAACGGCCGCCATGCGCGCACTCAGCGCAGGCAAGAAACTGTTGGCAATAGTGCGGTTAACTAACAACGTTTCTAACGAGTTACAGGCGCTTGGCCGCTGAATCTTGGCGTTTTCAATCACCGTCAGCGCTTTGTCATAATCAACGCAGTCATCAACGTAGATATGACACACGCCAATGCCACCGGTGATCACCGGAATCGTTGACTGCTCGCGGCACAGTTTATGTAAACCGGCACCACCACGCGGGATCAGCATGTCGACATAACGATCCATGCGCAGCAGCTCGTTTACCAACTCGCGATCCGGGCTTTCGATCGCCTGCACCGCTGCGGCTGGCAGGCCACATTGTTCGAGCGCTTGCTGGATCACTTTCACCGTTGCCTGATTGGTATGGTGCGTCTCTTTGCCACCGCGCAAAATCACCGCATTGCCGGTTTTCAGGCACAGACTGGCAACGTCGATAGTCACATTGGGGCGCGCTTCATAGATCACGCCGATCACGCCAAGCGGCACGCGGCGGCGTTCCAGCTTCAGGCCGCTGTCCAACAGGTTGCCGTCCAACACCCGGCCCACCGGATCGCTAAGGCGGCATACCTGACGCACATCGTTAGCGATCGCAGCCAGGCGGGCAGGCGTCAGCAACAGGCGATCCAACAGGGCCTCACTCATCCCTGCCTCACGCGCCTGTGCCATATCCCGCTCGTTGGCCTGCAGAATCACTTCGCTGTTGGCTTCTAACCGATCGGCCATTACCGCCAGCACCTGGTTTTTCTTTGCCGTGCTCAGCACCGCCAGTTGCCAGGAAGCCTGCTTCGCGGCCTTCCCCATCTGCTCAAGCATGCTTACTCCTTAGCTGACAATCATATCGTCGCGGTGGACAGCCACCGGGCCATACTCATAACCCAAAATTTCGTTGATTTCTTGCGAATGATGCCCGGCAATCATGCGCATCGCATCGCTGTTATAGCGGCTGACGCCATGAGCCAGATCGCGGCCCGCCAGATTGCAGATGCGGATCACTTCACCACGGGAAAAATCGCCTTTAACGTCACGTATGCCTTTTGGCAACAGTGAACTGCCGCGCGCCATCATGGCATCTATCGCACCGTCATCTACGGTGATCTCACCCGCAGGTGGCGCACCAAAGATCCAACGTTTACGGTTCTCCAACGGGGTTTCCAGCGCGTGGAAACGGGTGCCCACCGGGTTACCTGCGATCACATCGGCCACCACGCCCGGCCTGCTGCCCGCAGCGATAACTACATCAATACCCGCACGGCAAGCCACGTCGGCGGCCTGCAACTTGGTGCCCATGCCGCCGGTCCCCAGGCCAGATACGCTGTCGCCAGCAATAGCACGCAGTGCATCATCAATGCCATGCACTTCACGGATCAGCTCCGCCGTAGGGTTGTTGCGCGGATCGGCGGTGTACAAGCCCTGCTGATCGGTCAGCAGCAGCAGTTTATCGGCGCCGGCCAGAATCGCCGCCAGGGCCGAAAGGTTGTCGTTATCGCCA
The DNA here is from genome assembly GCF_037199905.1 of Serratia sp. MMO-28. Lineage (NCBI taxonomy): Bacteria > Pseudomonadati > Pseudomonadota > Gammaproteobacteria > Enterobacterales > Yersiniaceae > Serratia > Serratia sp. MMO-28. The sequence goes on along the minus strand of NZ_JBBCVB010000022.1, from coordinate 42,669 downwards.
ACTTTGATCTCTGCCGTCGCCACTGCGTCATTTTCATTGATCACCGGCACGATGCGGTTATCCAGCAGCGCGCTCATGGTGTCACGCGCGTTGAGGAACCGTTCACGATCTTCCAGATCGGCTCGCGTCAGCAGCATCTGCCCAATATGAATGCCGTAAATGGAAAATAGCTGTTCCCACAGTTGGATCAGGCGGCTTTGCCCCACCGCCGCCAATAACTGTTTGGAAGCAATGGTGGCGGGCAGTTCGGGGTAGCCCAGGTGTTCACGCCCGGCAGCAATCGCCCCGGAGGTAACAATCACAATGCGATGGCCCGCGGCATGCTGCTGCGCGCACTGGCGCACCAGCTCAACAATATGGGCACGGTTCAGACGCAGCGATCCGCCGGTCAACACGCTGGTGCCCAATTTCACAACCAATGTCTGGCTGCTGCTCATAATATCTCTGCCATTGAAATAAGAAGGGAATGCAAAGAACTTTGTAACAGGAGACACGCGTTATGCCAACAGGCACAACGCGATTTCAGCGCAATTATGAAATGAAAATGATCTAGGCGGAAAGTTTTAGCGGTTTCTCATTAAAATCATCAGCAGGCTCCAGCACCAACTCCAGGCTGGTCATCAGTTCCCCCAGGCGATGATGGAAATCGCGCAGTGTGGTTTCCAACTTTTCCTGTACTTCGCCATCTTTAATCTTTTCAGCCTTCCATTGCCCATCTTTGTTGAACAAGCCAAAGTGATAAGCATAGGTAAAGCGAGATTGGTCGGCCTGCAGATCAAGCCACCATCCCCAGAATTCACGCTTTTCCGGCGCAGGCTTGACGTTGACGCAAACCGCTAAACAATCAAAGAAAAAATGGTCATTCTCACATTTGCTTTCGCGCAGATAAGGCCCCAGGCTGGCAAAGCGTTTCATTAACCGGCTCTTAGGATGGCCACTTGGTAACGTCATTCTTTAACCTCCTCAATGTAGGTAGACCATCCTTTTTAGCAAACTGTTGAAAATTAGCAACTGGTTACCGCATTTTATCTTTCAACCAGTTACAAATCTGCAGTAATGATTTGTGGAAATTTTCATATACCGGCGAACGAGGGATGGCGATCAGCTTGCCATCCAACGAGGATGAGGCGATCAGTTGGGCTTCGGCTTTCGGGCTGAGCGGATCGCTATCCCAGTACGCGGCCAGCATCGGCGTTGGGCAACGGCGGCCAAGCAGCCCCTGGGTTTTCAGCGAATAACGGTTCAGCTCGGTTTTCAGCACGCTGTCGGAAGCATTAGACATGCCCATGCGGCTGGCCAAGACGTCCATATACATATCGGGCACATGCTCTTGGCACTGGGCTTCACACAGCAGGCTATGTACCAAAGCCCCCACGCACGCCACACCACGCAACCGGTGAGCCTCGAGATAGGCCAGGCGCACCGCCACATTGGCACCAAAACGAAAGCCGAAGGCAGCGACGCGTTGATGATCGATCCACGGCACCGAGGGCAACTGCGTCAGCACCTGCTGGTGCAGGAAGCTGGAATCTTGCGTCAGCTTCCATTTATAGGATGAACCAATAGAAGGCATATCGATGGTCAGCATCGCAATGCCCAGGGGTGCCAGATAATCGCGGAACAGGCGGTGGTAATCGGTCTGCAACGTATCCAGGCTGCCGCACATCAGCACCGTTGGGTACGGGGCCTGTCCGGTTTCCGGCATATGCAGGAAACCGGTGATCGCACTGCCGCCCTCAATGGCGAATTCCAACTCCTTGAGCTGATAGGGTAACAGCAAGGCGGCTTCTTCATACGCACGGTTGGACAGCACCTCTGCCTGCTCAGCCAGTTCATCCCCTTTCAGATGCGGATAACCGGCAATGCTGTAGAGATTGGCGGCATTTAGCCAATACTGCCCACCCAGCAGCGGATCACCCTGTTCCAAGGCACGCTGTTGCCATTTCATGCCCTGGCGTACCCATTCATAAATCCAGTTACCGTTGCGATAACCGACCACGGTATCCAGCAGGTGCTCGTCGCTGTGTTCGGCGTTCGAATTGGCAATTCGCGCCAGGACTTCGCTGATTTCCAGCGGATCAATACCGCGCCAGGTCCACAGCAGGTGGTTAAGCATGCGATACCAGTTGTTGCCGGTATCCCCCTCCAACGCAGAGTGCATATCCGCTCCCACCACGTGATGAGCGCGCGATACCAGCGTCGAGGTTTCGGCATGTTTAAACGAAGGTTTGAACAGTACTTCAGAAAGGTTGGCTTGTGCCATGGTAACAACAGCCTCCGAGGATCTTGCTTCAAGGCTGATACCCAATGGTTTTTAAGCTGCAGCTTAAACCGCCACGGGGATAAAACAGCCGGAATGTCTGAAGACAGTGTACCTAACTCTGGCGACAGACACCAAAGCTCTACGGGCAGAATGCGGGGAATTTACAGAAGATGACGAAATCAGGCTGCCTGGGCTTATAAATACCAACGCCCGGCAGAACCGGGCGTTTTGGCTTGACTCAGCGGCCGCCGATCGGTGGCACGAAGGCAACGCCCATGTCCCACGGCTGCTCGATCCAGGTATCCTGAGGGATATCAACCACGTAGTCGTCAACCAGCGGACGGCCAGCCGGTTTGGCAAAAATGGTGACGAAGTGGGCTTTCGGATACATTTCACGGATCGCTTTTGCAGTGCCGCCGGTATCCACCAGATCGTCAACCACGATAAAGCCTTCACCATCACCTTCGGCACGTTTCAGCACTTTCATTTCGCGCTGGCTGTCATGGTCATAGCTGGAAATGCACACGGTATCCACATAGCGGATGCTCAGTTCACGCGCCAGCAAAGAGGCTGGAACCAGGCCACCGCGGCTGACGGCAATGATGCCTTTCCATTGTTCAGCAGGCAGCAGGCGATGAGCCAGTTTGCGCGCCTGCATTTGCAACATGTCCCAAGTAACAACGTATTTTTCGCTCATAGAATGTGTGGTCCCGGCCAGCAGTTGATGTGGCTTATTGAGTAATCAGGGGAAAAAAGGTTGCGCGAGATTATAGAGACTGGCCGCGCTGAATACCAGTTGAACTGAGGAATTCATCCGTATTTTGTCTGGTTGCCTGCGGGAGGATTAGCGCTGATTAAATCCTCTGCGGCCAGGTAAAGCGCTGTATAGCACTGGCCAAACCGCCAATACGGTGCGCGCGCGTCCTGGAATAAAGTGATATTCTCAGAGCATCGTGCCACCAAGCACAGATATCAACTAACCCTAACCGCGCAGCATTCCCCTTTGCAAGGCATGCTGTTACAGGAGACCTAGAGTGTCTGAATTGTCTCAACTTTCGCCACAGCCGCTGTGGGATATTTTTGCCAAGATTTGCTCGATTCCCCACCCTTCCTACCACGAAGAAGCGCTGGCGCAACACATTCTCGATTGGGCAAAAGAAAAGAACCTGCACGCCGAGCGCGATCAGGTGGGCAACATTCTGCTTCGCAAGCCAGCCACCAAAGGCATGGAAAACCGCAAACCGGTGGCGCTACAGGCCCACCTCGATATGGTGCCACAAAAAAATAACGACACCGTCCACGACTTCGCCAAAGATCCGATCCAAGCCTACGTTGATGGCGAATGGGTGAAAGCCCGCGGCACCACGCTGGGTGCGGATAACGGCATTGGCATGGCCTCTGCGCTGGCGGTGCTGGCCGACGATCGCGTTGAACACGGCCCACTGGAAGTGCTGCTGACCATGACCGAAGAAGCCGGTATGGATGGCGCTTTTGGCTTACAGCCCAACTGGCTGCAGGCCGATATCCTGATCAACACCGACTCCGAAACGGAAGGCGAAATCTACATGGGTTGCGCTGGCGGTATTGATTTTATCACCACGCTGCCACTGCAACGTGAAGCACTGCCAGCCGGCTACCAAACCCTGAAGCTGACCATCAAAGGCTTGAAGGGCGGCCACTCAGGCGCAGAAATCCATCAGGGCTTAGGCAATGCCAACAAACTGCTGGCGCGTTTCCTGTTTGCCCATGCGCAAGAACTGGATCTGCGCCTGCTGGATCTGAACGGCGGCACGCTGCGTAATGCGATCCCACGCGAAGCCTCGGCGGTGGTTGCCGTGCCAGCAGCGAAAGCCGATGCGCTGAAAGCGTTGACCCAGCACTACCTGGCTATCCTGAAAAACGAGCTGGTCGCAAAAGAGAAAAACATCACCATTCTGCTGGATCCTGTCACCAGCCCATCGCAGGCTATGACTGCCAACTGCCAAGCGCGTTTTATCGCCCTGCTGAACGGCACGCCTAACGGAGTGATCCGCATGAGTGATGAGGTAAAAGGCGTGGTAGAAACCTCGCTGAACGTTGGCGTAGTGACCACCAGCGAAAAAGAAGCGGAGATCATTTGCCTGATCCGTTCGCTGATCGACAGCGGGAAAGATTATGTGGTGGGGATGCTGAACGCGCTGGGGCAATTGGCTAACGCACAGACTGAAGCCAAGGGCGCTTACCCAGGCTGGCAACCCGATGCTAATTCACCGGTAATGCAGTTAGTGCGTGAAACTTACCAGAAACTGTTCAACAGCACGCCGAACATTATGGTGATCCACGCTGGGCTGGAGTGCGGTTTGTTCAAAAAACCTTATCCACATATGGATATGGTCTCGATTGGGCCAACCATCACCGGGCCACATTCGCCGGATGAACAGGTGCATATTGCCAGCGTCGGGCAATACTGGCAGTTGCTGACCGCACTGCTGAAAGCGATTCCTGAGCGCAAATAAGCGCCGTGCTGCAAGGGTGCAATCTTGTGCCCTTGCGGTTCCCCCGTGATTACCACGTCAGCACCAGTTGCCGCTCAAGCTGCGGATCCAGCAAGGTGACATGCAGCCCAACCAAGCGCACCCCGCGCCCATCACGCCGCTCTTGCCACACTTTATGGGCAACGTTGATCAAATCCTCTTTATTCAGTACCGGCCAGATATGCTCCTGGGTGGTCTGCTGAAAATCCTGAAACTTCAGCTTCACCCCTTGCCGGGCGATATGCAGATCCGGTTTCACCTTGCGCAGCCGCATCTCCAGCTCGGGATAGAGTTTATCGATAATCAGCGTCTCACACTCTTCCCAGCGGTGAATATCTTGCGCCAGCGTGCGCTCAACGCCCACCGACTTACGCAGGCGATCGGGGGACACCTCACGTTCATCAATACCCTGGCTGCGCTCCCACAGCACCCGGCCAAATTTGCCGAAGCTTTTTAGCAAGGCTGCCAAATCGTATTTTTGCACATCGGCACAGGTGAACAACCCCAGATCTTCCAGGCGCTTGGCGGTGACTTTACCCACGCCAGGAATTTTACCGAGCGGCAGTTGCTGCAAAAACCCCGGCACCTGCGCGGGCGTAATCACGTATTGCCCGTTGGGCTTATTCAATTCCGAGGCAATCTTGGCGAGAAATTTGATTGGTGCGACACCGGCCGAGGCGGTGAGATGCAACTCATCGGAGATCGCCTGGCGGATCTCTTGGGCGATCAGCGTTGCCGAACCGCTGCACTGCGTGCTGTCGCTCACATCCAGATAGGCTTCGTCCAACGAAAGTGGTTCAATCAGTGAAGTGTAGCGGGCAAAAATAGCGCGGATATGCTGCGAGGCTTCTTTATAGGCCGCCATCCGCCCCGGTAACAGCTTCAGGTGCGGGCAAAGCTTGAGCGCCATGGCGGTAGACATGGCGCTATGCACCCCATAGCGGCGTGCCGGGTAATTGGCGGTGCTGATCACACCACGGCGATCGGCACTGGCCCCAATCGCCAATGGAATATCGCGCAGGCTTGGATCGTCGCGCATTTCCACCGCCGCGAAGAAGCAATCCATATCAACATGAATGATTTTACGCATTTCGCCCTCCCATAATGCTGTTTAAATATACAGTAAAATAAAAAGAACTCAAATGCGGAAATGAACAGAAGGGACAAAAAAAGGGTCCTGTGTACAGAACCCCGAGGTTGATGACAAAGTAGCTTTTGAACCCGAGATACTCGGGCCTAGCGCACCGAGGGGCGCTCCGGCGGCTTACGCCGCTACGACCCCTTCGGCACGCTCTCCCTAATAACGGGCTTTGTCAGCAGTCTGAGGGTTCTGCGTACCGAACCCCTTGATATTTAGCGGTTATAAGATGCGACGTTTTTCCAGTTGTTCACGCCGCAACGCCTCTTTTGCCAAGCGCTTTTTACGTGCATCGCAAGGCTCCGGGCAGTCGCAGACTTTTTCCATCCCCAATGCGCTGATACCACCGCAACTGCCTTGCAAGGGTTTACGCCGCAGCAGATAGCCGAGAGACATGCCGCCAATCACCAGCAGAAACAGCACAAAGGATGCAACGAATACCGTCAGCATAACCGCCTCACTCGCTTTTCTTCAGATAGGGTTTGAACGCCTCGGAGTAACGTTCTTCAAAACCATTGGCGGTTTTCACGATCATAAATACCGGAATCCCCATCAGGTTTGCCAGCGCCATGCCCCGTTCCGGCCCCATGACGTTCAAACCGGTGGAAAGACCGTCGGCAGTCATACACTGTGGGCTGATCACGGTAATCGACACCAGGTTATGATTGATCGGCTTACCGGTCGAGGGATCGATGGTATGAGAATAGCGCACTCCGTCGTATTCGAAGTAGTTACGATAATCACCGGAGGTGGCAATAGACATTTCACCCGGTTCAACCACCAGATGAGCCTGTTGCTCCACACCGGCTACCGGGCGCTCAATGGCGATACGCCACGGCTTCTTCTCGCCGTTATGGCCGCGAGTTCGCACTTCGCCACCGATATCGACCATATAGTTTTTGACGTGCTGTGATTGCAGATATTCGGCTACCACATCCACACCATAGCCTTTGGCGATAGAAGAAAGATCGACATACAGTTCCGGAATGCTTTTCACCAACGCATGGCCTTCAACCGACAGCTTATCGCTCCCGGTCCAGCTACGGCGCAGCTCCAGTTCGGCAACGGTCGGCACTTTATTCGGGCGGCCTTCGGGGCCAAAGCCCCACAGATTCACCAGCGGCCCCACGGTGACATCGAGCGCACCATCGGTAACCCGGTTGATGCGCAGCGCTTCCAGCACCACTTCCGTCGTTGCAGCAGAAACCGGGAAGGGTTTATTCACTTCGCGGCTGGCGTTGAAACGGCTCAGCTCAGAGTCTGGCCGGTAGGTCGACATCTGATCGTTAACCTGCTCCAGGCGCTTATCGATCTCGGCACGCAGCGTTTCGACTGCCGGCGTATTTTCCCCAGGGACAAAACGGATCGAGTAATAGGTTCCCATCGTTTTGCCATCGAGATTTTCCTGCTTTGGCTCACATCCCGCCAACAGCAAAGTGGCGCCAAGCGCCACTATTGTCATCCAAAACTTCATTCACAACCGCCTGTTCAACCACCAAAGTCATCGAGCATGATGTTATCGTCTTCAACGCCGAGATCCTTCAGCATCTTGATCACCGCCGCGTTCATCATCGGTGGCCCACACATGTAAAACTCACAGTCTTCCGGTGCCGGGTGGTTCTTCAGATAATTTTCCAGCAGGACATTATGAATAAAGCCGGTATAGCCAGTCCAATTATCTTCCGGCTGCGGATCGGAAAGCGCCACATGCCAGGTAAAGTTTTCGTTTTCTTCCTGCAGATGATTGAAATCATCTTCATAGAACATCTCACGCAGAGAACGAGCACCGTACCAGAAGGTGATTTTGCGCTTGGATTTAAGGCGCTTCAACTGATCGAAAATGTGTGAACGCATTGGCGCCATACCGGCCCCACCGCCGATAAACACCATTTCGGCCTGGGTATCTTTGGCAAAAAACTCACCGAATGGCCCGGAGATCGTCACCTTGTCACCCGCTTTCAGCGACCAGATATAGGAGGACATGATCCCCGGCGGCGCTTCAGGGTTATTCGGTGGTGGCGTGGCGATACGCACGTTGAGCATGATGATACCCTTTTCATCCGGGTAGTTGGCCATTGAATAGGCACGCACCGTTGTCTCGTTCACCGCGGAACGGAAGCGGAACAGGTTGAACTTGTCCCAATCACCACGATATTCCTGCGGCACGTCAAAATCCGCATAGCTCACTTCGTGCGCCGGAGCTTCGATCTGAATAAAGCCCCCGGCACGGAACGGCACATCTTCGCCATCCGGGATCTTCAGCATCAGCTCTTTGATAAAGGTCGCTTTATTATCGTTAGAGATAACTTCACATTCCCATTTCTTCACGCCGAAGATCTCTTCCGGCAGCTCGATCTTGAGGTTTTGCTTCACATTCACCTGGCACGCCAGGCGGCAACCCTCTTTCGCCTCACGCTTGCTGATATGGGAAAGCTCAGTGGGCAGAATATCGCCGCCGCCCTCTTTGATCACCACCCGACACTGGCCGCAAGAGCCGCCGCCGCCACAGGCCGAGGAGACAAAGATCCCCTGGCTGGAGAGCATATTGAGCAGCTTATCCCCCGCCGGGGCAGTAAAGCTTTTATCCCGATCGCCATTAACCTCAACGGCGATATCACCGGTATTCACCAGCTTGGATTTGGCAAACAGGATCATTAACGCCAGCAGCATCACGATGCCGGTAAACATGACCACGCCTAAAATAATTTCCATAAATGCTTCCTGCCTTTACAACTGAATGCCGGAAAATGACATAAAACCCAATGCCATCAACCCGGTGGTAATAAAGGTAATGCCCAAACCGCGTAACCCGGCTGGCACATTGGCATACTTCAGTTTTTCGCGGATCCCCGCCAAAGCCACAATGGCCAGCATCCAACCGATACCTGAACTAAAGCCATACACCACGGATTCAGCAAAGTTATAATCGCGCTGTACCATAAACGACACGCCACCAAAGATGGCGCAGTTCACCGTAATCAGCGGCAGGAAGATGCCCAGCGCGTTGTACAATGCCGGGAAGAAGCGATCGAGGATCATCTCCAGAATCTGCACCAATGCGGCGATCACGCCGATAAAGGTGATGAAGTTGAGGAAACTCAGATCAACCCCTTCGATCAAGGCGTTGTCACGCAGCAGCAGGTTATAGACCAGGTTGTTCACCGGCACGGAAATGCCGAGCACCAGGGTGACCGCGATACCCAGGCCAAAAGAGGTCGCCACCTTCTTTGATACCGCCAGGAAGGTACACATGCCGAGGAAGAATGCCAACGCCATGTTCTCGACAAACACCGCGCGAACAAACAGGTTAAGGTAATGTTCCATCAGCGGTTACTCCACTTCTCTTTGGGCTGGTTTCAGGGTGCGTAGCCCCCAAATCATCAGGCCGATGATAAAGAACGCGCTGGGTGCCAGCAGGAACAGGCCGTTTGGCTGATACCAGCCCCCGTTCTGCACCGTCACTAACACCGGTATATCGAACAGATTGCCCGAACCAACCAGCTCACGCAGGAACCCGACCAGGATCAGGATCACCCCGTACCCCAAGCCATTGCCGATGCCATCCATAAAACTTTCGATCGGCGGCGACTTCATGGCGTAGGCTTCCGCACGGCCCATCACAATACAGTTGGTGATAATCAGGCCCACGAACACCGACAGTTGTTTAGAGATCTCATACGCATAGGTACGTAAAAACTGATCAACCACGATCACCAGCGAAGCGATAATGGTCATCTGCACGATAATGCGCACGCTGTTAGGAATGTGGTGGCGAATCAGTGAAATAAAGAAGCTGGAAAACGCGGTCACCAGCGTCAATGCCAGCGTCATCACCAGCGCGGTTTCCAGCTTGGTGGTGACCGCCAGCGCCGAACACACCCCGAGGATCTGCAATGCAATCGGGTTATTATCAAGCAGCGGTTCCAGCAGAACCCGCTTAATCTCTTTGGAATCAGCCATTTTTCAGCGCTCCTTCACGGACTCTTTGCAGGAATGGGCCGAAACCATGATCGCCCAACCAGAAATTAAACGTATTCTGTACACCGTTGGAAGTGAGTGTGGCACCGGACAAACCATCCACGCCGTGCACATCCCCTGGCCGTGCGCCACCGTGCACAATGCGGATCGCCGGGTTGCCTTTTTCGTCAAACAACTGCTTGCCGACCCACTGTGCGCGCCAACGCGGGTTCTGTATTTCTCCCCCTAACCCTGGCGTTTCACCGTGCCGATAGAAACTCAGGCCGCGTACCGTATTACCATCCGCATCCAGCGCGACAAAGGCGTACATCATCGCCCAGACGCCAGAACCATTGATCGGTAATATGATATTGCGCACGGCCCCTGCGTCATCGCGCACCAGATAGATTTCCACCTGGTTACTGCGGCGCCGAATGCCGGCAATATCTTTCTCAGCCGGTAATGCGATGCTCTTGGCATCGCTACGCAACGCAGCGGCCATATCAAATTCGCTATGATCCCCCGGCACAAACTCACCGCTATTCAGATCCAACAGACGCGTTTCGATATATTTGTCAAATGTTGCTCTGACCCGGCCACCGGTCATACCCCGCGTCCACAGACCCGCCACATCCAGGATATTGCGTTGCTTGTCCAGCAACCGCTGCTCCTGCTGTTGGGCACGCAAACCGACGGCAGACCCTGCCACCACCACAGAACACACCAGGCACAGCATCAGCACTACCAGCAGCGTTTTGCCGATGCTGTCATTTTTAGATTCATTCGCCACGGGCTTTTCTCCGCTTGATGTTGGCCTGCACCACCAGATAATCGAACAGTGGTGCGAACAGGTTGGCGAACAGGATCGCCAGCATCATGCCTTCCGGATAGGCGGGGTTGACCACACGGATCAGCACACACATCACGCCAATCAAGATGCCGTACCACCATTTCCCCTTGTTGGTAAACGAGGCAGAAACCGGGTCGGTAGCCATAAAGATCATACCGAAGGCAAAGCCCCCGAGCACCAGATGCCAGTACCATGGCATGGCAAACAGCGGGTTGGTGTTAGAACCGATGGCGTTGAACAGATAAGCGGTGGCGATCATGCCGATCATCACCCCGGCCACAATGCGCCAGGAAGCCACGCGGGCAAACAGAATAACCGCGCCGCCAAGCAGGATCATCAGCGTGGACACTTCACCAATCGAGCCAGGGATGTTGCCGATAAATGCATCCATCCAGGTGATGGGCTGCCCGGTGGCAATGCTGCTCAAGCTGTGCATGCCGCCAGAGCCCCACTGCGACAATGGCGTAGCGCCAGAGAAACCGTCGGCGGAAGTCCATACCAGCTCGCCAGAAATCTGCGCCGGATAGGCAAAGAACAGGAAAGCACGCCCCGCTAGCGCCGGGTTAAGGAAGTTACGCCCGGTGCCGCCAAAGATCTCTTTGGCGATCACCACGCCAAAGGTGATCCCCAGAGCCACCTGCCACAAAGGTATCGTTGGCGGCAGGATCAGCGCGAACAGAATCGAGGTGACGAAGAAACCTTCGTTGATCTCGTGTTTGCGCACCATGGCAAACAGCACTTCCCAGAAGCCCCCGACCAGAAAGGCCACGGCGTAGATCGGCACAAAATAGGTCGCACCGAGCACCATTTTGCTGATCCAGCCCGCATCGGCGTTTAACGATGCCCCCAGCCACTGCGCCAGACGGTAATGCCAATCGCCCGCCAGTACCTGTTGCAGTTGCTCACCACTGTACAAATGGTGCAGCGCCGGAATCGCCTGCTGGCCGACGTTGTACATCCCCCAGAACATCGCCGGGAATACCGCCAGCCACACCAGGATCATCATGCGTTTGAGATCGATAGCATCACGCACGTGCGATGCACCCCGCGTCACCGTGCCTGGGGTGTAGAACACCGTAGCGGTCGCTTCAAACAGTGGATACCACTTTTCCAGCTTGCCGCCCGGCGTGAAGTGATGCTCAATCTTGTCAAAAAAGTTCTTCAGGCCCATGGATTATCCTTCCTGCTCAATCTTGGTCAGCACGTCACGCAGCACCGGGCCGTATTCATACTTGCCGGGGCACACGAAGGTGCATAACGCCAGATCTTCTTCATCCAGCTCCAGACAGCCCAACGCCTGAGCGCTGTCGGTATCGCCAGACAACAGATCGCGCAATAAGTGGGTAGGCAGAATGTCCAGCGGCATCACGCGTTCGTAATTACCGATCGGCACCATCGCACGCTCACCGCCGTTGGTGGTGGTCGAAAAAGCGAACAGCTTATTCTTCAGGAAATGCCCCAGCGTAGTGCGGGTAATGGAGAATTTATCGGGCGCAGGTGCGATCCAGCCGAACAGCTCTTTCTCGCGCCCTTCCAGCAACACGGAAACCTGGTTGTGGAAACGACCAAGCCAGGCACTCGGCCCGCTGGCACGGGTGCCACTCAGCACCGAACCGGAAATCACACGGTTTTCCCCAGCCTTCAGGCGGCCAGCGGTCAACTCATCCAGGCTGGCCCCTAAACGGGTACGCAACAGAATAGGTTGCTCCACCTGTGGCCCGGCTAGCGCCACGATGCGGCGGGTGTCGAGTTTACCACTGGTAAACAGCGTACCGATGGCGATGACATCCTGATAGCCGATATGCCAGACGGTTTTTTTCAGGCTGACCGGCTCCAGGAAGTGAATGTGGGTGCCCACCAACCCGGCAGGATGCGGGCCAGCGAACTCGCTATAGCTGATCTGCGCCCCACTCTGCTCCACCATACGCGAACCCGCGGCGTGGCAAACGTGCACCTTGCCCTCGGTGAGACGAGTCAGCACCGTCAGCCCGGCATTAAATGCCGCCTGTTGTTCGGCGATGATCACCTGCGGATCGGCCGCCAGCGGCTGGGTATCCATGGCGCTGACAAAAATAGCCCGCGGTACAGAGCCTGGACGCGGTGCCTTGCTGAACGGACGGGTGCGCAACGCGGCCCACAGGCCACTGGCCAACAGATCGCTTTCAACCTGTTCCCGCTCCAGCGCAGGCAGATCGGCCGGCTGGTAATAAGCAAACTCCACCTGCTCATCACCGCCGTTTTCGATCTCAATCACCACCGCTTGCAGTACGCGACGTTCACCACGATGGATCGCAGCAACACGCCCGCTGGCCGGTGCCGTAAAGAAAACGCCAGGATTCTTTTTATCTTCGAACAGCGCCTGACCTTTTTTAACGCGATCGCCTTCCTCCACCAGCATGGAAGGACGCATACCGACATAATCTTGGCCAAACAGTGCTACACGCGTGATAACGGGGCCGTCTTCAATCACCTGAGACGGTATCCCGGATATCGGCAGATCTAACCCTTTTCTGATTCTGATCATAGGATGTACACGATGTTTAAAATGTCCACACGTCTTACCGGCCCGCAGGCTGGCACGGACGATGCCAGGATGATGAGGTTGCCATAACAACCTCAGGATGGGCACAACAGGATCGTACCCAACATGAAACTCTCACACAGAACCGTTTTCTCTATCTCAAAATTCCGGCCCAGACAGCAGTGCAGCGTGTTAAATAAATGTTATTAACACAAAGATGGAATCGATTCTATTTTGTTCAAAATCCCCCCATCTATTCACCACTAGATCATAGTAAAACAAGGGGGGAATATTAACATTTTTGGTAACATTTTTCCGTGCTATCTAGTGACCTGAGTCAAACAAACACAATTAAATAGCGGCTATTTTTCAGCATTCATCGTTAAAATCTGCCAGTCAATTCACTTTTAACGAGGTTTGTAGTTTTTTTATACACTTCGTGTATTGCTACAAAAAAACCACACTGGTAATCTGGCGTGGCATTTAATGCAATCACATCAGTCAGTGGCATGTTGGCAACGTTTTCACTAAGCCAACAGTTAATATAAGCAGGAATAATAATGAGCAGAATCGCGCTGTTTTTTGCGATGCTATTTTGTATGCCGATGATCACGGCCTGCAGCGCCAGCGAGCAGGCCCCCGAAGCACCGGTAGTTAAACAGCAATTATTGGGTTCACCCGTCTATATCCAGATATTCAAAGAAGAACGCAAGCTGGAACTTTATGCCAAAATGGGCAATGAATTCCGTTTGGTGAATACCTTCCCTATCTGCAATTTCTCCGGGGGTTTGGGCCCCAAACGCCGTGAAGGTGACTTTAAAAGCCCAGAGGGTTTTTATAGCGTCGATGTGCGCAATCTGAAGCCCAACAGTAAATATTATCGGGCAATCAACATCGGCTTCCCGAATGATTATGACAAGGCACAGGGGTATTCCGGGGCCTATCTGATGATTCACGGTGAATGCAAATCTGTCGGTTGCTATGCAATGACCAACACTTACATGGATGAGATTTATCGCTATGTGGAGGCGGCATTTGCCTATGGTCAGGCCCAGGTGAATATCAGCATTTATCCGTTCCGCATGACCGAACAGAACCTGCAACGCCACCGTAACTCCAGCAACATTAACTTCTGGCGTCAGTTAAAACCAGGCTATGAGTACTTCGTGAAAAACCGCCAGCCGCCGATGGTTAACGTGAGCAATGGCCAATATGTGCTGGCCCATCCGGTTAACAGCAGTGGTCAGCCAGCGCAGTATGCCTCAACGGTGGATGTTAATTCGCTCTCCCAGAACAAGCCGTTCACCGTAGTAAAATAAAGCAAACTCACCTGGCGCAATTTTGTGCCAGGTTTCATTGCCCGTCAGCGGCTGAGTCGCAATTACCGTCACCACGTCGTCAGGCGTGGTCTGTTGCTGAAAATCAATCTCTACATCCTGATCGAGCAAGGTGGCTTTGCCAAAGGGGGCACGCCGGGTGATCCAGTAAAGATTGGTTGAGCAATAGGCCATCACAAAACGTCCATCCGACAGCAGCATATTGAATACCCCCTTCTGCCGCAGGTGATCGGCAAGCTGGGCAATGTAGCGGAACACCGCTGGCCAATTGCTGGGCGTCCGCGGGTATTTCAGCGCCAACTGATTCAGCAACCAGCAAAAAGCGTATTCACTGTCGGTCTGCCCCACCGGGCGGAAGTTGCCGGTAGGCAGTTTTCGATAACCCTTAAGCTGGCCGTTGTGCGCGTAGGTCCAGTTGCGGCCCCACAGTTCACGCGTGAACGGATGCGTGTTTTCCAGCGCCACTTCACCACGGTTAGCCTGGCGAATATGGGAAACCACCGCGCAGGATTTGATCGGGTACTCCTGCACCAAGCGGGCGATCGGTGAATTGAAACTCGGTTGTGGATCTTTAAAGGTGCGGCAGCCATTACCTTCATAGAAAGTAATGCCCCAACCATCTTTATGTGGCCCGGTGCGGCCACCGCGCTGAACCAGCCCGCTGAAGCTAAAGCAAATATCGGTTGGCACATTTGCGCTCATCCCGAGCAATTCACACATCGAAAGCCACTCCTTAACCACACTGACTCATTACGTGATGGGCGCGATCTGCTGCGCCCTGCTGCCATTCACCACCGGCGGTCTGGCGTCATCAATCCTTGACCATCTCTTTTTCAATCAGTTGAATCAGGATATGGATCGCTTTGATATGGATCTCCTGAATACGGTCGGCATAGCCAAAGTGCGGAACACGGATTTCCACGTCGGCAGAACCGGCCATTTTACCGCCGTCTTTACCGGTCAGGGTGATCACTTTCATCCCTTTGGCGCGAGCGGCTTCGATAGCCTTGATCACGTTGCCGGAGTTACCGGAAGTGGAAATCCCCAGCAGCACATCACCTGCACGGCCAACCGCTTCCACATAACGAGAGAAGACATAATCGTAGCCAAAATCGTTGCCGACGCAGGACAAGTGGCTGACGTCAGAAATCGCAATAGCGGGGTAACCAGGACGGTTTTCACGATAACGCCCTGTCAGCTCTTCTGCGAAGTGCATCGCGTCACAGTGAGACCCCCCGTTGCCGCAGGAAATCACTTTCCCTCCCGCTTTAAAGGCGTCGGCCAGTAAGACCGCCGCACGCTGGATAGCGTCAATATTGGCATCATCGCTGAGGAATTTCGCCAAAGTATCAGCCGCTTCGTTCAGTTCACTACGAATTAAATCGTGGTACATGGAGGTCGCCTCTTTTTTGCTTTCGCATCGTCAATCTTTCGCTGTGCAGTGTAACGGATCGCAGAAACACCGAGAAGTACTGTGAATGAAACAGCGCATGTGTTGAGCTATAGCTGAAGTTTTTGGCGCAGGGGTGCCGCCAGTTTGTGACTTAAGTTGTAATTGAAGTGTAAATATATTGATAAATGTCTGGGTATGGACTACAACCAATAGAGATAACAGGTCGGACCTCTTACTACTTCGGAGCTTCTTATGATGGTTCTTAGCATCGTTGTTTTACTCGCACTCATTGGTGTGGTGTTTTATCACCGAGTGAATCTAGCGTTCAGCAGCCTGCTGCTGCTGGCCTATACGGTGGCCATGGGCGCTATCGGCCTATGGAGCTTTGGGATGTTGCTGCCGCTGGCGCTCGTTCTGCTGCCGCTGAATGTCACCTCGCTGCGCCGTTCGCTGCTTTCCGCTCCCGCTCTGCGCGCCTTCCGTAAGGTGATGCCACCGATGTCCACCACGGAAAAAGAAGCCATTGAGGCAGGAACCACCTGGTGGGAAGGTGACCTGTTCCGTGGCCAGCCAGACTGGAACAAACTGCACAACTATCCGCAACCCAAGTTGACGGCAGAAGAGCAGGCGTTTCTCGATGGCCCGGTTGAAGAAGCCTGCCGCATGGCAAACGACTTCCAGATCACCCATGAACTGGCCGACCTGCCGCCAGAACTGTGGGCCTATCTGAAAGAGCATCGCTTCTTCGCCATGATCATCAAGAAAGAGTATGGCGGCCTGGAGTTTTCTCCGTATGCGCAAGCCCAGGTGCTGCAGAAGCTGGCCGGTGTCTCCGGTATTCTGGCGATCACCGTTGGCGTGCCTAACTCTCTCGGCCCAGGCGAGTTGCTGCAACACTACGGCACCGAAGAGCAGAAAAATCACTATCTGCCGGGCCTGGCGCGCGGCGACGAAATCCCTTGTTTCGCACTGACCAGCCCAGAAGCGGGCTCCGACGCCGGAGCGATTCCGGACACCGGTATCGTCTGTATGGGCGAATGGCAAGGCAAACAGGTACTGGGTATGCGCCTGACCTGGAACAAGCGCTACATTACCCTGGCCCCCATCGCCACCGTACTGGGCTTGGCATTCAAACTGCATGACCCGGATCACCTGCTGAGCGATAACGCCTCTCCAGGCATTACCTGTGCGTTGATCCCAACCAACACCCCAGGGGTAGAAATCGGCAACCGCCATTTCCCACTGAACGTGCCGTTCCAGAATGGCCCAACCTGCGGTAACGACGTGTTCGTCCCGATCGACTACATCATCGGCGGGCCAAAAATGGCCGGTCAGGGCTGGCGTATGCTGGTTGAATGTCTGTCCGTCGGGCGCGGTATCACACTGCCTTCCAACTCCACTGGCAGCCTGAAATCCATTGCGCTGGCAACCGGGGCTTATGCCCACATCCGCCGCCAGTTCAAAATCTCTATCGGCAAGATGGAAGGGATCGAAGAACCACTGGCACGCATTGCGGGTAACACCTATGTGATGGATGCTGCCGCTTCACTGATCACCTATGCGCTGATGCAGGGCGAGAAACCGGCGGTATTGTCTGCCATCGTCAAATACCATTGTACCCACCGTGGTCAGCAGGCCATCATTGATGCAATGGATATCACCGGCGGTAAAGGCATCATGCTTGGGGAATCTAACTTCCTGGCGCGCGCTTACCAAGGAGCACCTATCGCCATCACCGTGGAAGGGGCCAACATTCTGACCCGTACCATGATGATCTTCGGTCAAGGGGCCATTCGCTGCCATCCTTATGTGCTGACTGAAATGGCGGCGGCGCAGGATAACGATCTGCAGGCGTTCGATAAAGCCCTGTTTGGCCATCTGGGCCACGTCGGCAGCAGTAAAATGCGCAGCCTGTGGCTGGGGTTGACCAATGGCCGCACCAGCAGTAGCCCGACCAAAGACTCAACGCGCCGTTACTATCAGCAGTTGAACCGTCTGAGCGCCAACCTGGCCCTGCTGTCTGACGTTTCGATGGGCGTGCTGGGCGGTAGCCTGAAACGCCGCGAGCGCATCTCTGCCCGCCTGGGGGACGTACTCAGCCAGATGTACTTGGCCTCGGCAACGTTGAAACGTTTTGAAGATGAAGGCCGTCAGAAAGAAGATCTGCCGCTGGTACATTGGGGCGTGCAGGACAGCCTGAATCAGGCGGAACAAGCGCTGGATGATTTACTGCGTAACTTCCCGAACCGCTTTATCGCCGGTGCCCTGCGTGTGGTGGTTTTCCCATTCGGCCGCGTCCACTCAGCGCCTGCGGATCGCCTCGATCATCAACTGGCGAAGATCATCCAACAACCTTCCGCAACCCGCAGCCGCTTGGGGCGTGGGCAGTACCTGACGCCGAGTGAACATAACCCGGTTGGTTTGATGGAAAGCGCGCTGGCCGATGTGATTGCCGCAGAGCCGATTCATGAACGTCTCTGCAAGCAAATGGGTAAAAGCCTGCCATTCACCCGGTTGGATCGCCTGGCACAACGCGCGTTAGAAGAAGGTAAAATCAATGCGGATGAAGCGAAAATCCTGGTGAAAGCCGAAGAAAGCCGCCTGCGCTCCATCAACGTTGATGACTTTGCCCCTGAACTGCTGGCAGCACAGAAAGCGGGAAAGCCGGTAACGAAGGAGAAGCGCCAACAACAGGCTGAAGTGGCATAACCTTCAGCCATAATCAACCACCAGGGGCGATGCGAATCGCCCCTTTTTCTTTTTAACCGTTTTGGCGGATACGTGCCAATAATGCGTCGATATGTTCGATTTGCGCCGCATTGACGATCAGAGTACGCCCCAGGCTGAGCGCATTGCGCTGGCATTCGGTACGCATTTCAGGCTCGCTGATGCTGTCCAGATCGGCGACGTGCGCCAGCCCGATCGTGCGACGAATCAGTTCGGTACCCGCATATCCCACCGCATCCTGCCACACCTGATCCAGGAACTGCTCGGCATAGCCCGGCACCGCCAAGGCAGCATCACGGGTATGCTGATGGCACAAGGTCAGGAAACGATCGGCGAAGATCAGCCACAGTTCACGAACGTCCTGCAAGCGCTGCTCACGCCCGGCAGCGGCATCCCGTGGGCCAAGCAGCCCCGGTAAACCGCAATAATTCAGCAGCAGATTGCCCAGCGCGGTCCCCAGATCAAACCCTATCGGCCCATAGAAACCGAATTCTGCATCGATGGCTTTGAGCCTGCCTTCCGCCACAAAAACCGAACCGCTGTGAATATCGCCATGCAGCAACGCTTCTGCCTTGCTCAGAAAGCGATGCTTGAGGCCAGCTACCGCCAGCCTCAAGGCTGCATCATTACGCAGCTCCTGCACCTGCGGCAGCAGTGCCTCATCAAACTGATTACGTTCGTGATCGATATAGGGATCGGTGAAAAACAGATCTTCGGTGATCTGGCACAGCTCCGGGTTGGTAAAACGGCTGACTTCCGCCTTCTTCTCTTGTGCATTCTGGTAAAAGTCAGAGGTATGAAACAGGGTTTGCGCCAGGTATTCCGCCAGTTGCCCGGCCGCCAGCGGATAATAGCGCCCCTTCACCAGTTCGCTGCGCCAGATATGGTGATCAGAAAGATCTTCCTGCACCATCACCGCCAATTCAGGATCGTGATGCAGCACCTGCACCGTGTGGCGCGGGCACAAAGCGCCATGAACCAGCAAGGTTTGTGCTTCAATGCGCGCCCGATCCAGCGTCAACGGCCAGGATTCCCCCACGCAGCGCACATAGGGCAGTGCCTGTTTGACGATCGCTCGGCTCACGCCCTGCGGATCGCGGATTTTAAACACCAGGTTCAGATTGCCGTCGCCAATCTCCTCGGCGCTCACCAGGCTCTGTGGATCGGCAACCTGCCCGTATTGGCGGGCATAGGCAACAGCATCGGCAGCAGTAAACGTACGATAAAGCGACATCCCCAACCCCTCTCGCGATGATTTCTATTTTTTAGCCGTAAAAGCATTTAGCCATCTATACATCTGGAAGTCATGTTGGCAGAATAGCGTTACAGATGCAATAAGCACATAACAAGGATTTAACTGCCAATGCAAACGCTTAACACCACCAGTTTACAGCTGAAGGAAAACCGACTTTGGATCCTCGATCAACAGGCATTACCGCAGGAAAAGCGCTGGTTGCCCTGCGACAGCGTGGATGAATTGGTGGAACATATCCGCTCCTTACGGGTGCGCGGTGCACCGCTGATTGGCCTGTCGGCCAGCCTGCTGTTAGCCCTGCTGGCCGAACGCGGTTTATCCCCCTCGGAGCTGGAACAGGCGTTACAGACTCTGCGCGCCTCGCGGCCCACGGCAGTTAACCTGATGAACAATCTGGATCGCATGAAGCAGGCGCTGGCACAGCCCGATTGGGCCACGGCGATGGCCGCAGAAGCGCTGCGTTTGGTAGAAGAAGATCGGGCGCTGTGCGATCGCATTGCCGATCACGGTGCTGAACGGGTGCAACCGGGCAGCCGCCTGTTAACCCACTGTAATACCGGCGGGCTGGCAACCGCTGGCATCGGCACCGCCATTGGTGTGCTGTTGCGTGCCCACCAGCAGGGCAAGATCGCGCAGGTTTGGGTGGATGAAACCCGCCCGTTGCTGCAAGGCGGCCGCCTCACCGCCTGGGAGTTAGGCGAGCTTGGTGTCCCTTACCAGTTGATTTGCGACTCAATGGCCGCCAGCCTAATGGCCGCAGGCCAAGTCGATGCCGTCTGGGTCGGGGCTGACCGCATCGCCGCCAACGGCGATGTCGCCAATAAGATCGGCACCTACAGCCTGGCGGTGCTGGCCCATTATCACCGCATTCCGTTTTATGTGGCCGCACCGCACACCACTCACGATCCGCATTGCCCGAACGGTGCGGCGATCCCCATTGAACAGCGTGCTGCGGCAGAAGTCACCGGCGTAGCGGGCAGTTTTGGCACCTGCCAATGGGCACCGGCGGATGCCGCGGTGTATAACCCGGCGTTCGACGTCACGCCTGCGGCGCTGATCAGCGGCTGGGTGTTGGACTGCGGAGTGATCACCCCGCAGCAGGTGGCTGACGGGATTTTCCAGCGGGCGTTAGGTTAAATGCCTGCGGAGCTGGCTGAGTTTTCTGTATTTCTGTGGTGACATGCCCACATACTTGTGGAAAGTGCTGTAAAACCGGCTGCTTGAGCGAAACCCCGCCGTCAGAGCGATATCCAGAATGGTTTTATCGGTATCGCTCAGCAGCGCCCTGACATGGTTGATGCGCATCGCCGTGATGTACTGCTTCATGGTCAGCTGCATCACGCGCTGGAAAATCCCCATCGCATAGTTGGGGTTGAGCTTGACGTGCTCGGCTACGCTGTCAATGGTCAGTGCCTGATCGTAGTTGTCGGCAATAAATCCCAGCATCTGGCTGACGTAAAACTGCGCATGCCGGGAAACACCGTTCTTGTGGGTGCGCGCAGCTTTATTCACCAGGATCGGCTGCCAACCGGAAAGGCTAAAACGCTTGAGCATCAGGCCGATCTCGTCGATCGCCAATTGCCGGATTTGCTCATCGCCACTGGTGAGCTCTGCCTGCCAGCGCTGCACTTCAAACGCGCTGATTTGATGGGCTGTAAGCGATTTCACGACCATACCGTGCGTAACGTGATTGATCAGTTCCCGATCCAACGGCCATGAAAGAAACAGATGCATCGGCAAATTCAGGATCGCCATACTCTGGCAGTCGCCAGGGCGAGTCAGCTGATGCGGAACACAGGCCCAGAACAGCGTGATATGCCCCTGTTTGATCCGCACCACCTCATCGTTGATCAGGTATTCCACATCACTGTCAAAAGGCACGTTCACTTCTACCTGGCCGTGCCAGTGGCTGGACGGCATCGCGAGCGGGGCGCGCAGTTCAATGTCCATGCGCTGATAATCGGAATAGAGCGACAGCGGGCTGCGCGCCGCAGGGTCGGTACTGCTGCACATGTCGGGATCGGGCGCTAAAGCGCGCACCACGGCATTTTCCATAGCGATCGTCTTCCTGTTCCTGAATGATCAGAATAATGACACAGCAGAGGAAAACAGGGTGCGATCGAGACCACACCTTGCCCTAAACCTTGCTTCAATTCCTCCATATTCTCTGCTTTCTCCCTCTTTTTATCCCATAAACTCAGATTCGGCAGGCTGGTACGCAGAATCTGAGTTTATGGGAATGCTCACCCGGGAATATGGAAGCGTTACCACTGCGCGTCGTGCCACCATGGCGTTATCCCAACACGCCACTGGAGAACACTTATGGCAGTCCCAAAAATCACTTTTATCGGCGCTGGCTCGACCATTTTTGTTAAAAACATCCTTGGCGACGTGTTTCATCGCCAGGCCTTTAAATCAGCCCATATCGCGCTGATGGACATTAATGAAACCCGTCTGGAAGAGTCGCATATTGTGGTGCGCAAACTGATGGATTCTGCCGGTGCTAGCGGGCGCATTACTTGCCATACCCAGCAGAAAGCCGCCCTCAACGGGGCCGATTTTGTGGTTGTCGCCTTTCAGATTGGCGGTTATGAGCCCTGCACCGTCACTGACTTTGAGGTGTGTAAACGCCACGGCCTGGAACAGACCATCGCCGATACGCTGGGCCCCGGCGGCATTATGCGTGCGCTGCGCACCATTCCGCACCTGTGGCAGATTTGCGCAGACATGACGGAAGTCTGTCCGAATGCCACCATGCTCAACTACGTCAACCCGATGGCGATGAATACCTGGGCAATGTATGCCCGCTATCCGCAGATCAAGCAGGTCGGGCTCTGCCACTCCGTGCAGGGTACCGCGGAAGAGCTGGCGCGCGATCTGAATATCGACGCCAGCGAATTACGCTACCGCAGCGCCGGGATCAACCATATGGCTTTCTACCTTGAGCTGGAGAGGAAAGGGGTTGATGGCCAGTACCACAGTATTTATCCAGACCTGCTGGAGGCCTATGCCAGCGGCCAGGCCCCGAAAGCGAACATCCATGGTAACCCGCGCTGCCAGAACATTGTGCGCTATGAGATGTTCAAAAAGCTGGGCTACTTTGTGACGGAATCCTCCGAGCATTTTGCTGAATATACGCCATGGTTTATCAAGCCGGGCCGTGATGACCTGATCGAACGCTATAAAGTACCACTGGATGAATATCCGAAACGCTGCGTGGAACAACTGGCCAACTGGCAACGGGAACTTGAAGAGTACCAAACGGCGGATCGCATCGAGATTAAGCAGTCCAACGAATACGCCAGCGCCATCATGAACGCACTGTGGACCGGTGAGCCCGACGTCATCTATGGCAACGTGCGTAACGATGGCCTGATCGATAACCTGCCACAGGGGTGCTGCGTGGAAGTGGCCTGCCTGGTCGATGCCAACGGCATCCGCCCCACCAAAGTGGGCAAGCTGCCTGCGCATTTAGCCGCGCTGATGCAGACCAACATCAACGTGCAAACGCTGCTGACCGAAGCCATTCTGAGCGAAAACAAAGAGTACGTTTATTATGCGGCCATGATGGATCCGCATACCGCCGCCGTACTGGGCATTGAGGAGATCTATGCGCTGGTTGACGATCTGATCGCCGCGCACGGCGACTGGCTGCCAGCCTGGCTGCACTGATACCGCCTTGCGATCGTCGGGCGCCAAGCGCCTGACTTCCCCTAAACAGCAGGAGGGCGCTGGCAACGGTGACCCTGTACCCTATGAGTGTTTCAATAACCACAAAGTTAAGCTACGGTTTTGGCGCTTTCGGTAAAGACTTCGCCATCGGCATTGTTTACATGTACCTGATGTATTACTACACCGACGTTGTGGGGTTATCGGTGGGTATCGTCGGGACGTTATTCCTGGTGGCGCGCATCTGGGATGCGCTCAACGATCCGATCATGGGCTGGATCGTCAACAACACCCGCACCCGCTGGGGGAAATTCAAACCCTGGATCCTGATTGGCACCCTGACGAACTCCATCGTGCTGTTCCTGCTGTTCAGCGCCCATCACTTTGAAGGCACGTCACAACTGCTCTTTGTCATCGTCACCTATATTCTCTGGGGCATGACCTATACCCTGATGGATATTCCTTTCTGGTCGCTGGTGCCGACCATTACGCTGGACAAGCGCGAACGCGAGGAACTGGTGCCCTACCCACGCTTCTTCGCCAGCCTGGCGGGCTTTGTCACCGCCGGGGTGACGCTGCCGTTTGTCAACTACGTGGGCGGTGGCGATCGCGGGTTCGGCTTTCAGATGTTCACTCTGGTGCTGATCGCGTTCTTTGTCGTATCAACGTTTATCACCCTGCGTAACGTCAAAGAGGTGTATTCATCGGATAACACCGCGGAGGGTGCCAGCCGTATCAACCTGAGAACCATGATCGGGCTGATCTACAAGAACGATCAGCTTTCCTGCCTGCTCGGCATGGCGCTGGCCTACAATATCGCCTCCAACGTCATTACCGGTTTTGCCATTTACTACTTCACCTACGTGATTGGCGATGCGGCGCTCTTCCCTTATTACATGTCTTACGCCGGTGCAGCTAACCTGATCACCTTGATCCTGTTTCCACGCCTGGTGAAGTCGCTTTCACGCCGCGTGCTGTGGGCCGGGGCGTCAATCATGCCGATTCTTGGCGGCGGTGTGTTACTTGGCATTGCCACGGCGGGCTATCACAACCTGTTGCTGATCTCGCTGGCGGGGGTGTTACTCAACGTCGGTACCGCGCTGTTCTGGGTGTTGCAGGTGATCATGGTGGCCGACACCGTCGACTACGGCGAGTACAAGCTTAACGTGCGCTGCGAAAGCATTGCCTACTCGGTACAAACGCTGGTGGTGAAAGCGGGTTCGGCCCTGTCGGCGTTTTTTATCAGCATTGTGCTTGGCGTTGTCGGCTATGTGCCCAACGTCGCCCAGTCCCCTGAAACCGTTGCCGGGATGCAGTTCATCATGATCGCACTGCCTGCCCTGTTCTTCTGCGTCACGCTGTTCATTTATTTCAGGCTTTATAAGCTGAACGGCGATTTCCAGCACCAGATCCAGACGCACCTGCAGGATAAATATCGCCAAGCACCGGATGGGCCTACGCGCGAAACAGGCCACATCCTGTTGCCCGAGGCGGAGGCAAAAGGATAACTATGGAGTGGATTTCGCTTATCGGCTACCTGGCAGCCTGCCTGACAACGCTCTCTTTTCTGCCGCAGGCCATCAAGGTGATCGCCACGCGCAACACGCAAGGCATCTCGCTGTTGATGTACGCAATGTTTATTGTGGGTTTACTGCTCTGGCTGATTTATGGCGTGCTGATCGGCAATATCGCCGTCAGCCTGGCTAACCTGCTGACGTTGCTGTTTGCCCTGCCGATTCTGGTGATTAAGTACCAGAACCGTTAAGCCACCGACGTTCTCTCCTGTTCACTGAGCAGGAGAGAAGGTTCTGCTTTGCAGCGAGCATCAGGCCAAACGCGGAAACGCCTCGGCAATCTTGTCGCCGGTAAACTGCGCTATCCAGCCCTGTGGGTTATCAAATAGACGGATCGCGGTAAAGTGTGGTGCCGAGCCCATATCAAACCAATGACGGGTGTTGGCGGGCACGGAAAGCAGATCGTTTTTCTCGCACAGGATCTGGAAAACCTTGCCTTCCAGATGCAGGCAGAACAGCCCTTGGCCCTCCACAAAAAAACGCACCTCATCTTCGCCGTGGGTATGTTCAGCCAGAAACTTGCCACGCAACTCCTGCCGCTGTGGGTTATCCGGGCGCATGCTGATCACATCCCAGCTTTGATAATTTTTTTCTGCCACCAGCCGGTCGATCTCATGCTGGTAAGCCGCAATCACCGTATCCGGCTGCGGATTATCCTCCAGCTCGCGATCTGCCTGCCAGCGCTCGAAACGCACGCCAACCTGCGCCAGTTGCTGCTGAATAGCCTGCACGTCGTTGCTCTGCCACAGCGCCCGTTGTGGTTCTGCGTCACTGAAAATGGTTAATCCACTCATGAAACAAACTCCCTCAGTTCAATCTGTTCGAAATGGTTAACTTGCGGGTGCAGGCTCAGTGGATCGGCGGCATCGCGGATCAACTGATAAGTGTGCCAGCCTGCCGCCCTTGCGGCATCAAGCTCCTGATGAATATCGGAAAGGAACAGTATTTCCGCCGGTGCCAGTGCGATATGACGCGCAATATTCTGATAAGACGCGATCTCACGTTTAGCCCCAACGCGGGTATCAAAATAACCGCTGAACAGCGGCCGTAAGTCACCCACCTCGCTGTAACCAAACAGCAACCGTTGCGCCTCCACCGAACCGGAGGAATAGACATACAGCCTCACCCCCTGCTGTTGCCAGGCTGACAACTGCCCGGCGACCTCCGGGTAAAGATGGCCGCGAAAATCCCCGTTGTGATAGCCGCTGCGCCAGATGATCCCCTGCAGGGTTTTCAGCGCGGTGGATTTGCGGTCTTCATCCATAAAACGGTAAAGCGCCGCAATAAGCTGCTCATGATCCGCCTGCGGCTGAGCAAGCTCTTCGCGCAGCGCTGCCAGCGCCGCGGCCACTTCCGCTTCGGCGCCATGATGACGGATGAACTCGGCCAACCGCTCGCGGGCATAGGGGAATAACACCTGATGCACAAAACGGATATCGCTGGTGGTGCCTTCAATATCGGTCACAATCGCACGGATCATTGCGCCTCCAGTAAGCGGCGTTGCAGTTCGCATTGGAACAGGAATTCCAGTCCCTCAAGATGGCGGCGCGCTTCTGCCACCTGTGTACCCCAACAATACAGCCCATGCCCGCGTACCAGGAAAGCGTAGGGTAACGGCGTGCTTTCTGCATAGGCCGCAACGCGGCCCGCTAAGGCCGAAATGTTCTGATCGTTGTCAAAAATCGGGATTGTGACACTGCTCAGATGGCTTTGCTGGCCGCTAAGGGACTTCTGCATTTCATAGCCTTGCAGCACCAGCGCCGCGCCCTTCTCCACACGCGACAGCACGGTAGCATTAACCGAATGGGTATGCAGGACGGCTGTCACCTGGGGATATAAGCGGTAGATCAGGGTATGCAGGCCGGTTTCGGCCGAAGGGATGCGGCCACTCGCCGCCTGGTTGCTGGCAATCTCCACCAGCAAAAAGTCCTGCTCGCTCAGGCTGCCTTTGTCTTTGCCAGACTCCGTAATCCAACACTGTTCACCATCGAGGCGCAGCGACATATTGCCACCGGTCGCCGGGCACCAACCCTTGTCACCAATCCAGTGGCAAGCAGCCAATAACGCATGAAGTTGCGGGTTTTCCGTCATTCACTCAGTTTCCTGCAAGGTAGCGAAAGGAATATGCCCAAAATAATTCGAGTTGCTTGTAGGCGGCAAGCACTGGAGAGCCCAGGAGCATAGATAACTATGTGACTGGGGCGACAGTGCGTAGCCAACACCCAAGCAACTTGAAGTATGAAGGGAATATAGCCATCTAAACGTCTTGATTGCTAAAGGTTAACACCGTGTTATATTGTTGGCAACATAAGCCCCAGGAGTATTAGCCTGAGATGAACACTTCAGCCCCGACCCCCGAAAGCAAGTTACCGGCTCTCGGTACCACCATTTTTACTCAAATGAGCGCGCTGGCGCAGCAGCACCAGGCGATCAACCTATCGCAAGGGTTCCCGGATTTTGATGGCCCAGATTACCTGAAACAGCGCCTGAGCTGGCACGTCAGCCAAGGGGCTAACCAATATGCGCCGATGACCGGCGTTGCCCCACTGCGTGAAGCCATTGCTGAAAAAACCGCACAGCTTTATGGTTGGCAGCCCGACGCCACCAGCGAAGTGACCATCACCGCCGGCGCAACAGAAGCCCTGTTCGCCGCCATCAGCGCGCTGGTGCGCCCCGGTGATGAGGTGATCTGCTTTGATCCCAGCTACGACAGCTATGCCCCGGCGGTGCAGCTCTGCGGTGGTGAACTGAAGCGTATCGCCCTGCAGCCGCCCACGTTCAAGGCCGATTGGCAACAGTTTGCGGCTTTGCTTTCACCGCGCACCCGGCTGGTGATCATCAATACTCCGCACAACCCTTCCGCCACCGCCTGGCACGCAGAAGATATGCAGCAACTGTGGGCCGCAATTGCAGAACACGAAATCTACGTGCTGAGTGACGAAGTCTACGAACACATCTGCTTTGCTACAGGCGGCCATGCCAGCGTGCTGGCGCATCCGCAGTTACGCCAGCGGGCGATCGCCGTTTCCTCCTTTGGTAAAACCTTCCATATGACCGGCTGGAAAGTGGGCTACTGCGTGGCCCCTGCCGCGCTGAGTGCCGAGGTACGCAAGGTTCACCAGTATCTGACCTTCTCAGTTAATACTCCGGCGCAATTAGCGCTGGCCGACATGCTGCGTACCGAACCTGCACATTGGCAGCAGTTGCCCGCGTTCTACCTTGCCAAACGCGATCGTTTTGTGCAGGCTTTGGCGAGCAGCAGACTGGAAATTCTGCCCTGCGCCGGCACCTACTTCCTGCTGGCTGATTACAGCGCCATTTCCGATCTGGATGATGTGGCCTTCTGCCATTGGTTAACCGAGCACGCAGGCGTGGCGGCGATCCCCCTTTCCGTCTTCTGTGCCGACCCTTTTCCTTATAAATTGATCCGGCTGTGCTTCGCTAAACAGGATGCCACGCTGGACGCAGCCGCGGAGCGGTTATGTCGACTTTGAAGATTACCCTATTGCAGCAACCTCTGGTCTGGCGCGATGGCCAAGCCAACCTGCGCCAGTTCGATGCTTTGCTCGATGCCGTTACCGGCCGCGATCTGATCGTGCTACCGGAAATGTTTACCACCGGTTTCGCCATGGATGCCGGTGAAAGCGCACTGCCTGAGCAGCAGGTGATCGACTGGCTGCACGCTTGGGCAGCCAAAACCAACGCGTTGATCGGCGGCAGCGTAGCGCTGAAAACCGCAGAAGGGGCGGTGAACCGTTTCCTGTTGGTTGAGCCCGGCGGCAAGGTGCATTGCTACGATAAACGTCACTTATTCCGTATGGCGGGTGAACACCTGCACTATCAGGCAGGAACCCGGCGCGAAGTGTTTGAATGGCGCGGCTGGCGCATTCTGCCGCAAATCTGTTACGACCTGCGTTTCCCGGTCTGGTCTCGCTATCAGCAAGATTACGATCTGGCGCTGTACGTCGCCAACTGGCCTGCGCCGCGCAGCCTTCACTGGCAAACGCTGCTGGCGGCCCGGGCGATTGAAAATCAGGTGTACGTTGCGGGTTGCAACCGCGTGGGTGAAGACGGCAATGGCCTGAGTTACAGCGGTGACAGCCTAATCATCAGCCCGCAGGGGGAAAGGCTGGCCAGCGCGAAGCCCGGTGAAGCCACCTGGCTGGATGCGGAGTTATTATTGGAGACGCTGCAAGCCTATCGTAACACTTTCCCGGCCTGGCGCGATGCTGATGGTTTCCTGCTCAACCACTGACGATGAGCGAGGCGCAGCAGCCTGCTGCGCCCCTTTATAACAACAGCCACTCAACGATATCATGCTGGCTGGCAGCAAACTTAGAGCCCATCCCAATAGGCGCAATTGTTGCAGCCAGTTTGGACACGGACAGCGCGGAAGAACCGGAGCGTACACGAAGTACGTAAGGATTCTGAGCACTGCCCAGGTCCAAAATGGCAAATAAAATAGCCTATTGGGATAGCTCTTAATCCCCTACCCATTTCAGCAACATGGCCGCACTGGAAATAACGTTGATATTAGAGATATATCCGTCGTAGCGGTTATTGATAGCGGACAACAGATTATTAAAGTGATCGTTCTCTGCCGTCAGCACGTCCAGCAACGTACGCGTACCGAGGTTATACCATTGCTCATAAAACATCTCTTTGACTCGCTCGGTTTCCACCGAGAGGCGATCAAAGTCATTGGCACGGGTAAACGAGGAATCACGCGTCTGGATCATGCTGTTAATCTGATATTCCAAATCACGGTAGGCCACTTCATATTGTTGCTGAGCCCCATTAGCCTTGGCTAAGGCCGACATCTGTGCCGCCCGCTGTGAGCCGCCGCTGAACGCATTCCACTGAACGTTTAAACCGGTATACCAGCCCGTTTCATCACCATTGACGTCTTTGATCGTATCTTTTGAGACCACCCAATTCAATTGCGGCATCCCTGATGCGGCAACGCTTTCGGCCTCGTAGGTCGCTGCTTTGGCCTGCGCCTGCAACTTCAGCAGGTTCGGATTTTTATCCAAGGCAGACAAGGCCATGGACGCAGGCATCATCGCCCCTTGCCAGGAAATATCCTCGGGTAGATTCGGCTCGACGCCCAGCAGACGCACCAACCGGATACGGCTACTGCTGACCTGATGCTCGATATCATCCAGGCTGGCACGCGCAGAGAGGAGTTTGGCTTTCGCCTGGGTAAACTCACTGGCACGCCCTGGGTCAGCCGCAGCGATTTGCGCCAGCATATTCGTCAATTGCTGCATACGTTCAACATAGGCACGGGCTACTTTTCGGCTTTCCTGGTAACGGCCAAGGTTCATCAGCTCAGAGATCGTGCTGTAGGCCAACTGCTCCTTAGTGTACCCCTGCGCATTAACCGCCGCCGTTACTCCCTCTTCCGCACTGTCGATCTGGCTGCCGATCCTGCCCCAATCATAAATCGGTGTGGTGATAGAGACCGAACCACTGGTATCGCTGATATTACGATTATTACGGTTGCTCCCACCGCTGTTGCTTTGAGCGCTCAACGGGGTGGAAAGGCCTAATTGCACCTGCGGCCAACGCTGCCCCTTGGTTTGATCAACGTAATAGCCCGCAGCCAACACATCCGCTTCTGAAGAGCGAACTTCCGGGCTATGCTTCAACGCCAATGTCACCATCTTGCGCAGAAAGCCGCGCGATGTGTCATTGCTTGCCGCATAAAACGCCTTGGCGGACACCGCTTCTTTGGTATTGCTACCGCCCTCACCGTTGACATCGCCATTCCAGCGCACCTTATCGTAAGCCGGATCGGGCTGGAAAGATTGCTGTGTCGCTGGGAACCCGTCCTGATTGCTCTTCCACATTGATGTTGATTGCCGCTCGGTGGGCGCAGACGCAGAATTATTCGTGTCACGGGAAGGTCTTTTCACCAGCACCGGAGCCGCTGTTGCCTTCACGTCAGGCGGCGGTGACAACGTCTGCACCGTTGGAGAACCCATGCTAGGTGCGCTAGCCGGTGGTTCACTACGCTGAGTCAACACCGGGGCTTGTGTTGCCGGTGCGGGGACCGGCGGTGGCACTAACGCCTTGGGTTCTGCAGGAGCCGACATCCGTAGCGTTTCAGACGGTTCATTGCGCTGGGTAAACACCGGGGCAGCGCTATTCACCGCGGCCTGAGCAGGCTTTTCCTGCGCCGGAGCGGCTTGGTTATTGTCCATGGCAACCAGGCTTTTTAAAATATCGGGGGCCTCGCCTGGCGTTTGCGGCTGCCTGGCGGGAGAGGCGCGTTCTTGCTGGGCAGGAGCCGATGACGCTCGCACTGTGCCATTCGAAGTATCAAGAGCAGTGAGACTTTTCAGAAAATCAGGGGCATCACTCGGAGTATCGGCTGCCTGCTGTGTCGCCGTCGACGTATCCAAACCACTCATCTCCTGTGCCAAAGGAGCCAATGGCAAAGACACGACCAACGCCGCAGCCGCTTTTAGCCAACGCAACTCATTTTGTTTACATGCCATGCTGTTATCTCTCCCGGAATGCTTCTCGTGCTTTTAATACAGGCTTCAGCAAGTAAGACAGGATGGTTTTCTCTCCGGTCCGGATCTCAACATTCGCCACCATCCCTGGGATGATGGGGAACGTTTTATCCTTGACGAGCAATGCTGCCTGATGCGTCCGTACGTAGACACGGTAATAGGTCGAGTCACCATGGCCAGAGCGCGCTTTATCTTCATCTATCAACGTATCAGAGCTGATATGTTCCACTATGCCGCTCAGGCCACCATAAATAGCATAGTCATAAGCGGTGATTTTAACCGTAGTAGGTAAGCCCGGATGAATAAATGCCACATCTGCCGGTTTAATCTGCGCTTCAACCAGCAAGTTATCCTCCAGGGGAACGATCGTCATAATCTCAGCCCCCTGCTGAATCACGCCCCCGCGAGTGGTGGTGCGGATGTTATTTACCGTTCCGCGCACCGGGGCCACCAGGGTGGTGCGCTGCATCACATCTTCACGGCCACGCAGGATTTCCTCAGCCTGAGCCAGTTCTGATTCCAGCTTGTTCAGTTCGCTGTTGGCATCAGAACGGAAACGGTTGGTGCGTTCGGCAATCTGCAGTTGGAACTCATTGGCCTGCCGGCGCAGGCGCAGAATTTCCACATCGGAAACCAGCCCTTTCTTGGCCAGTGGCTCAGAAAGCTGCACCTCGTTTTCTGCCAGAGCCAGGCTTTTCTTCAGCGCATCTACGCTCTCGTTCAGCGTTCTCAACTGGGCATTGTAGGCCTGGGTTTCGTCATTCACGATACTCGGCACCGCCAGCACCTCAGGAGGGAACACTAGCGGAGTGCCATAAGATTGCGCACGCAACCGTGCTATCGACGCCTTGAGCCCCAGGACTTTCGATAGTGACTCGCCATAGCTGGACCCCGCACGCGTCGGATCCATCCTCAGCAACACCTGGCCTTTTTCGACGGTGTCACCCTCGCGTACGTTCAGCTCTTCGAGAATGCCCCCCTCCAGGCTCTGTATCACCTGTTCACGGCTCGCGGGGATAATTTTACCGTCACCGCGCGTGATCTCTTCCACGCGCGCAAAATGCGCCCACAACAGCGCCACGACGACAACTAACGCAATGGTGTACAACATCATCATACTGAACGGCGTTTTTTGTGAGATCAGAGCCGCTTGCAGATCATTGATAAACTTTAAATCGTCGTTTTCGACTTTCCCGTTCACCGGGCCATCGTTGGTACTTTTACTTTTGCTGACCAAGCCATTGCTAACCGGCTCCTTCTGCGGTGAGGGCACCTTGAGATCACCCTTATTCATCAGTGTGTTCCCCTTTGCTGTTCAGCGATTTTCGCTACGACGTTATCTGGCACCACGGGTGCCGATCTTCCCGCTTCGGCCTGTGCATTCTGCTGGCTTTTCTTCTGGCTGTTCGCATTAAGCATGGCGATCACCTGCTCTTTAGGGCCATCGGCCATCACTCGGCCGTCATCAAGCACAATCAACCGCTCGAAGATATTCAACACGGACATGCGGTGGGTCACAATCACCAACGTCTGCCCCGCTATCGCTTTTTGCAACTGACGGATAAACAGCGTTTCCGTCAGCGCATCCATGGAACTGGTGGGTTCATCCATCAACAGAATTTTGGGCCGTAAAAGCAGACAGCGCGCCAAAGCAACCAGCTGTTTCTGCCCGCCGGACAATGCACTCCCCATTTCCCCGACCGGCATGTCGTAGCCCAATGGATGTCTGGCCGCTATCCGATCCAGGCCGGTCATACGGGCAACGCGCAGAAACTCTTCGGTACTGGCCCCCGGGTTGCCCATAGTCACGTTATAGCGCAAGGTTCCGTAGAACAAACGGCAATCCTGGCCGACATACCCCACGGCGGCTCGCCAATCCGCGGGATCTACCTGTGTGGC
This sequence comes from Serratia sp. MMO-28, assembly GCF_037199905.1. Classification (NCBI taxonomy): domain Bacteria; kingdom Pseudomonadati; phylum Pseudomonadota; class Gammaproteobacteria; order Enterobacterales; family Yersiniaceae; genus Serratia; species Serratia sp. MMO-28. Next base: position 9,052 of record NZ_JBBCVB010000022.1, on the reverse strand, counting down.
ATCGACACCATCAATCATAATCTGGCCGCTACGCGGCTGCAGCAGACGCCCCATCACGCGTAACAGTGTCGATTTCCCACTGCCGATGCTGCCAATGATCGCCACCCGTTCACCGGCCCGAATATTGATATTGACGTTGTTCAGGGTTGCAGGAGGCACCCTCACTCCCGGCACTGAATAGGCAAACCCCACCGTTTTCAACTGCAGATTCCCAGTGAAACTGGGCGTCGGCAGGTAGTTAATCGCGGCATCACGCTCCGTCGGTAACTCCATCAGTTGATTCAGAGACTTCAATGCGGTTTTGGCATGCTGATAACGTAGGGCCAACGCGACAACGGAAGCCAGTGGCCCCAGCGAACGACCGGATAAAATTACCACCCCGATCATCGAGCCCATGGTCAACTCACCGGCGTGGATCAGATAAACACCGAATACCACAATCGCTACGGTGGTGATCTGCTGCATAAAGGTGACGAAGTTAGACGTCAAGGAAGAAAGGTAACGGCTTTTCATGGAAGAAGCCGCTGCCAGGGCGCTGAAGTCATCCCAACGCTTTTGCATCACGCCTTCACCCCGCGCCGCTTTCAAGGCCTCAAGCCCTTCAATGGTTTCGATCAACAGCCCCTGCTTCTGGGAGATTTCCCGAATGTTTTCCCCCATATAGCGGCTGAGTGGCCACTGAATACACACGCTAACCAGCAGAATAATGGGGATGGCGATCAAGGGCACAATGACCAACTGCCCGCCGATCAAATAGATGATCAGCATAAACAAGATACAGAAAGGCAGGTCTGACAAGGTCGATAGCGTCGCTGACGTCACAAAATCACGCACCGCCTCAAAATCACGCAATTGGTTAGCGAAAGAGCCGGTTGACTGCGGCTTGCTCTCCATGCGCATGGCCATGACCTGGCGGAACAATTTAGCCCCCAGAATCAAATCGGCCTTCTTACCAGCAACATCAATCAGGTAAGTACGTACTTGCCGCGAAGTGAATTCAAATACGATAGCGATCAAGACACCGATCGCCAGCGACCATAAGGTGACATAGGCCTGGGTCGGGATCACGCGATCGTAGACGTTCATGGTAAAAAACGTGCTGGCCAAGGTCAGGATATTAGCCAGCAAGGCAGCCATTGCGGCGTTGTAAAAGTAGTGACGATAATGCCATAGCGTAGAAAACAACCAATGCCCTTCGCGGTTCGCTTCCGGCAGAATTTCATCGTCTGTACGCTTATCAAGTTTCGGCTTCGGATTAGCCAACATGGCGTAGCCGCTATAATTAGCCAGCAGTTCATCTTCCGACATCTGCAGAGCACCGCCACTTTCCGGCACCACCACCTGGTACTTCAGATCGCCACGTTTACCCGTGCGTGAAGTCATGACGCAATAACTGCCATCGTTGCAAGCCAATACCAAAGGAAACAGATAAGAAGAGATCTTGGCCAGATCGCGTTTTATCCATCCGCCAGAAATACCCACCTGATCCAGCATTCGCAACGCCAGTTCCGGCGTTAATTTTTCGCTCCGCGGTAATCCCGCGTATAAGACCTCTTTGCTGGCAAGCTTATTATGATATCGGCATAACCATTCAGTGGCCCACAGCAATGAGTCTTTGCCATGATCTGCAATATCATCAAAATCGCTGGGCCCTGATACTGGCGGATGAGTTATTTTCTCACTCATAGGAACCCTCTGATCTCATAAACCATCCACGGTTATTAACCAGGCTAATTATAATAAAACGTAGCGAATGAGATAAATCCCAGCTAGCAAAGAGCGATTCACCACCAGAATAAACATTCATAAAAACAGCAAAATAGCCAGAAAGCTCATCATATCGACGACCAGATAAATCACTCATACTTTAAACTCAAACATTTCAACAGGTAGCTTAAAGATAGTTGGGGAATTTAAAATGCTGTGACTAAATTTTATGGGAAATAAAATGAGCCAGTGATGATTATAGCCCCTGCTACGTGAGTGACTCTGTATGCGACCTCACTCGCGTTATCTGACCGCGGCATCTGTACGCTGCGTATGTGGAGTAGATGCTGAAAACTTAATCACATCCTTGTAGTGTAGTGAGTCACCATTTTCCCTTATAGAGGTTATGGTCAATAAAGGTTTAGCTACTTCGCCATAACAATTAATACAGAGATACGCCCGCAGAGAAATAACCCAGGGCATCTAAACGGCGGGCTTGGTTATCGGTTAAAAAACGAGTTCGCCGCTCTGCAATAACATAACACTTCCAGAATGGTTGACATAACTTGTGATATGGGGGGCAGTCTGCTTTTGAATCATACACCCAAGAAGCATAAAAAAACCCCAAGCTTTAAAAGCTTGGGGTCTGAATGATTGGCGGAACGGACGGGGCTCGAACCCGCGACCCCCTGCGTGACAGGCAGGTATTCTAACCAACTGAACTACCGCTCCGCGCCAGTTCCTACTTGTGGAGGAACGAAGCGAATATTACGGTTGCCCCTGCGTTCCGTCAATGCCTTTTCTTATAAAAAGAGTCGTTTGCACAGTTTTTCAACGACCTTGGCAGCATAATGCGGCGTTCGCCGTGTTTTTACACTAAAGCAAACATTATTCGCCACGCCATAGGCAACTTCCGCCCTTTTTAGCCACCAGATCCAGGCGAGCCTCATGCGCGATCACTTCGTCAGGGCTGGCGTACACCACTTTCATGGCCGTGGCCGGGCGTACAATGCGTTGAATATCCTGCGTCGAATCGGTTTGCTGCGTGTCCCCTTCCATTTGGAACGCCATGGAAGTCTGGCCACCGGTCATCGCCAGGTAGACTTCCGCCAAAATCTCGGCATCAAGCAAAGCGCCGTGCAGCGTTCGCTTGCTGTTATCTATTTCATAGCGGCCACACAGGGCATCAAGGTTGTTACGCTTGCCGGGGAACAGACGGCGCGCCATCAACAGGCTATCGGTGATAGTACAGAAGGTTTCCGTTTTCGGAATATCTTGCTGCAGTTTGCGGAATTCGTGATCCATAAAGCCGATATCGAACGCCGCGTTATGAATAACTAATTCACCGCCACGAATGAAATCAATAAATTCATCGGCAATCTGGTCGAAGGTGGGTTTATCCGCCAAGAATTCATCACTGATACCATGTACACCGTAAGCCTCGGGATCCACCAGCCGATCCGGCTTAATATAGACATGGTAGTGACGCCCGGTCAGGCGACGGTTGATCACCTCCACGGCCCCGATCTCGATGATACGATGGCCTTCGTAGTGAACCCCTAACTTGTTCATACCGGTAGTTTCGGTATCAAGAACGATCTGTCTGGTTGGTGTAGAGATCATATTGCAGTGCTCATAGCGCTCGTTTATGTCAGACTTGGCTTTTGTAAAACTGATAGGAAGAGTCTACCAGAGATGCTCAAACAGGTAGAAATTTTCACCGACGGTTCTTGCCTCGGTAATCCAGGGCCCGGCGGTTACGGCGCAATTTTGCGTTATAAACAGCACGAAAAAACCTTTAGCGCAGGCTACCGCTTAACCACTAACAACCGTATGGAGATGATGGCGGCGATTGTGGCGCTCGAAGCACTGACCTCGCCCTGCGAAGTGGTGCTCAGCACCGACAGCCAGTATGTACGCCAAGGTATCACCAGTTGGATCCACAACTGGAAAAAGCGCGGTTGGAAGACCTCAGATAAGAAACCCGTGAAAAATGTCGATCTCTGGCAGCGTTTAGACCAGGCAATTGCCCGCCACACGATCCGCTGGGAATGGGTCAAAGGCCATGCAGGCCACCCGGAAAACGAGCGTTGTGACGTGCTGGCACGCGATGCCGCCGGGAATCCAACACAGGATGATACGGGATATCAACCCGAAACCTAAGGCAGCTTACGGTAACTCTTGGTCGCGCCCACCGCGCGGCTGAGAGCGGGTTTTCTCGCTCCCACTTTCATCGGCGTCGGTGTCAAAGGCAAAGTTCTTTTACGCGCCACAATCATGCTCATGCATCCTAATGCCGGCAAATGCGTGCTTAAAAACCTGCCGCCTTTACGCTGCCAGGGCAATACATGGAAACGAGTCTGTTCCAGCACTTCATAATTCAACAGGCTGAGCCAGTCCAACAAGCGCATCTGCGTAAACATCCGGCTGACATAGGGCTGCCGTGTGCGCAATCCCGGGATCAATTTGCCCAACCCGAGTAAGCTGAACGGGTTGAAACTGCTGATCACCAGCCAGCCGTCGTCGATCATCACGCGATCAACTTCGCGCAACAAGCGGTGCGGATCGTCAGCGTAAGAAAGCGTGTGGGCCAGCAGGCAGGCATCTACCGATTTGGCAGCAAAGGGTAATTGGTAAGGATCGGCCAATACGTGCAGATTATCACCCGCCAAACCAACGTTAACTTGATGCGATATGGCACATTTTTCCGTATCCAGCGCCGCACTGAGGTTACCGAGTTTCAGCAGATGAAAACCAAACAGCTTTGCCCACCAAGGTTGCAGCTGTTGCTCAAGCGCCTCACGGTAGTATTCTCCCCATGGCAACCCTGCCCAAGAGTATGGACTGGTGAGCTTTTGTAGAGTATGGGCTGGTTTCATGATTTATTATCTTCTTTCAAGCCGTTGCCAACGAGGGGTCCACGATGAATCTTATCAGCATTCCTGCTTTTCAGGACAATTACATTTGGTTGTTGGATAACCAGCATGGGCGCTGCGTGATCGTCGATCCTGGTGAGGCCAAGCCAGTGCTGGAAGCTTTAATACGCTTGCGATTGACTCCTGATGCCATTTTATTGACCCATCACCATCGCGATCACGTTGGCGGCGTGGCAGAAATTGTTGCGCAATACCCGGAGCTGGCCGTGTATGGACCACAAGAAACGATCGGCAAAGGGGCGAATACTTTGGTGCAAGATGGTGAAACTCTCACAATCAGCGGGCGAAACTATCACGTTATCGCGGTTCCCGGACATACGCTAGGGCATGTCGCATTCTACAGCTCACCTTATCTTTTCTGCGGAGACACCCTTTTTTCTGCCGGCTGCGGCCGGCTTTTTGAAGGGACTGCTGAACAAATGTATCACTCAATTCAACGACTCGCGCAACTTCCCGATGACACTCTCATTTGTTGCGCACATGAATATACTCTCTCAAACCTTAAGTTTTCACGGGCTATTTTGCCACAAGATCGTGATATTGAAACATATCAGCAACAAGTTGAGAGATTACGTGTAAAAGGTAAGCCTAGCGTGCCCACAACGTTACAATTAGAGCGGAAAATTAATCTCTTTTTACGTTGCCATGATACTGATTTACAAAAAGAAATAGGTCTTTATTCGCCACCAGACAGCCTTCATTCGGTTTTTTCCGAATTACGCCGCCGGAAAGATAGCTTCTAAAGCTTTTTGTTGTGTTATTTGGCGAAGCAAAGTATAGTTGCTCGTCTTTTAAGCAACTATATTGACATACACATGAAGGCTAAAGCGATAATTCTCGCCTCAGTCTTGCTAGTGGGTTGCCAGGCGTCCAAGAAGGGCGTGCAGGTACCAGAGCAGCATGCACAGAGTCTGTCTTCGGCAGGTCAAGAAAGTGAAGCAGGAGAGTACACAGCGAATGGTCGAGCAAGCTCGGCGCGGTGGTTAGAGGGTAATAGCGCCGCACAACAAGACCTGTGGAACTTCATTAGCGACGAGCTGAAGATGGAGGTTCCGGAAAATCCCCGGATCCGTGAACAAAAAAGAAAGTACCTAAAAAGTAAGAGCTATCTCCACGATGTAACATTACGGGCAGAGCCGTACATGTACTGGATAGTCGGGCAGATTAAGAAACGTAATATGCCGATGGAACTGGTACTGCTACCCATAGTGGAGAGCGCTTTTGACCCACACGCCACGTCGCATGCCAATGCCGCAGGGTTATGGCAGATCGTGCCGCAAACGGGTCGTAATTATGGGCTGAAGAACAATCAGTGGTATGACGGGCGCCGTGATGTTGTGGCCTCGACAACTGCTGCGCTTGATATGATGGAGCGCTTGAATCGCATGTTTGACGGCGACTGGTTACTGACCGTCGCGGCTTATAACAGTGGTGAAGGCCGCATCATGCAGGCGGTGAAGGCGAATAAACGCCAAGGTAAGTCCACCGAGTTCTGGGATTTGTCGCTTCCGCGTGAAACGTCAATCTATGTCCCGAAAATGCTGGCACTGAGCGATATCATCAAGCACAGTAAAAAATACGGCGTCAAATTACCAAAATCTGACGAAACCCGTGCACTGGCGCGAATTGATGTTGGGCAGCAGATCCAGCTAACTCAGGCGGCTGAGATGGCGGGGCTTTCGGTCACCAAGATGAAAGCATATAACCCGGGCTACAAAAAAGGTGTCACGGCGCCGAACGGGCCTCATTACATTATGGTCCCGAAAGGCAATGCCGCGCAGTTGAAAGACTCTTTGGCTGATGGGCAAATTACGCCACCGCCAGCACAGTTGGCGAAGAACAGTAGTTTGTCTGGCGGCAGTGCGTATAAAGTTCGCTCAGGCGATACGTTATCTACCATTGCCAAACGGCTGAACGTGAAGCCGAGTGATTTGCAAAGCTGGAACAACTTGCGTGCCAAAAGCACCCTGAAAGTTGGGCAAACGTTGCAGGTAGCCAGCAATACCGGCGATAACAGCAGTATCACCTACAAGGTTCGCAAAGGTGATTCTCTTTCCAGTATTGCGCGTCGTCACGGTGTCGATATCGACGATGTGATGCGTTGGAACACCAGGCTCGGTAAGAACAGCAGTTTGCAGCCAGGCCTAAAGCTGACCTTGTTTGTGAACAACAAAGTGTCACCGGACACCTAGTAGGTTTCAGTACAAAAAAAGCACCCTGTCCTGCCGGGTGCTTTTTTATTGCCGATAGATTTTCTACCAGGCCGGTTTATCCATTTCGGGATGGAACTCAACCAGTAGCGGGTTATGATCTGACGCTTCGGTAACCAGCACTGAAGCATCGACAACGCGCAAGTTACGATAAAATACAAAATCCAGCGGGCGGCCAAACGCTTTGCGACGATGATCGTCAGTAAAGCTCACCTCATGCAAAGCGATGTCCTCAGCAAACTGATATAGCGCATTAATACGCTTGCGGCTCCATGCATTAAAATCACCGGCCATGATGACCGGCCCTTTATGGCTGGCAATCTGCTCACCGATTGGATCCAGTTGTTTACTGTATACATCAACACCTAAGCTGAAATTGACCGCATGAATATTAACGACCATCAGCAGTTGGTCGTTGTACAGGGGGTAGACAGTAATCAGTGCTGATTTGGCCAGACGCAATAGGGGCTCACGTTCACGTAACGGGCAACAATACACTGGGTGTGCTGCTGCTAGCGTCATCACGCCAGAGGGATGCTGTGGCAGCACAAAAGCGGGTACCTGATCGGCCGCCAGATAGTTGGCAGTGGCAAAGCTCACCAGCTCAGGCGTAGTCTGCGCTTCCTGCAATAACACCAGTTGTGCGTCTTTACCGAAGCCTTTCAGCACTGAGAGCCAATCAGCCCGTTGTTGTTTGAAGATATTCCATACCATAACCCGCAATGCCCCTGCCGTAGGCAATGCGGCCCCAGGCGGTAGGGACTGATGGATGGCACCAGGGAAAACTCGCTCAACTGGCTGGCCTGCAACATACCTCATTGCATAAGTTCGTTTCGGCACGCTATTCGCCTATTTCCCATTTGGATGAAGCTGGTAACAACATTGCTACCAACAATGAATTGATTATACGCCTGTGCTTCTCTGCCTGTATGGCTTTTAAAAGGAATACTCTTTCAGTTATAGAGGCGACGAGAGGGGATTTCAATCAGTGAAACGTATACGTCTGTAAAGGTTAACGCTAAACGGTAATAAATGCGAAAAAGCCCGCAAAATGCGGGCCTGAAATGCTAAATTGGTCGTTTGCGCCAATCAATCCCAGTTTGGCGCCAAACCCTCGGGATTAACCAAACGACCATTGCGCTCCAACTTGGCAATCCGTGCCATCTCTTCTGCGCTCAATTTAAGTTGCTGTGCCAACAGATTGCTGGCCAGATTTTCACGCTTTGTGGATGAAGGAATCACTGCGTAGCCCAGTTGCAAAGCCCAAGCTAAAACCACCTGTGCCGCTGTAGCATTACGGTTTCTCGCTATGTTATTAATTACCTCATCTTGTAGCGCTTTACCATAGGCCAATGTCATATAGGAGGTGATGGCAATACCATGCTGTTTTGCAAACTCAACCACTTTGCGGTTCTGCAAATACGGAGAAAGCTCAATCTGATTAGTGGCAATGGCTTCAGCCCCCACCGCATTGATGGCTTGTTGCATCAGATTAATCGTGAAATTAGAAATGCCTATCTGGCGTGTCAGCCCCAGCTCTTTAGCCTTCACCAATTCCGTCATAAATTCCGCCACTGATACTTCATCATTTGGTGACGGCCAATGGATTAGAGTCAGGTCGACATACTCAGTCTGCAGTTTGCTCAAGCTCTGTTTCAAACTTGGAATCAACTGGTCTTTCGAGAGATTAGCGATCCAGATTTTGGTGGTGATAAACAGTTCTTGCCGCTTCACTCCGCTCGCAACGATGGCTTGGCCCACAGCTGCCTCATTCTCATAGATCTGCGCGGTATCTATCGCACGATAGCCTAATTGCAGCGCAGTGCTGACCGAATCAATAACGACTTGGTCCTGGAGGCGGAAGGTACCTAAACCAAATGCAGGGATGCTCATAATCTTTATTCTCTCAGGTTATTTGTAAACAAAGGATATAAAGATTATGACGATAGTTTTGTTGAGCAAAAACACCCCATTCAGCATTATACTTTTGCTTAATAAGCAATAATAACCTTAACATAGGAGAGGAGTGGCACTCGCGGGCGATTTTTACATATGAAAAAGCCCTGAGTCATAGACTCAGGGCTTATCAATAAGTGGCGGAACGGACGGGGCTCGAACCCGCGACCCCCTGCGTGACAGGCAGGTATTCTAACCAACTGAACTACCGCTCCACCGATTCTTTCATGCAGTACCTTGCGG